>NZ_JADEWA010000086.1:0-14917 GCF_015207865.1 Dolichospermum sp. LEGE 00246 | reverse complement strand
CAGCATTGTACAAATCTTTATGAAGTTTGCGGTGGTAGTGCAACATTTCATTGACTTGCTTATTAGGATATAGTCTGAAAGTCGCTCTACGTAACGCCATTGATAATTACCTCTCATTCACTTTCTTAACTTATGCTATACTAGCATTGTAAATTCGCCGACAACTTAATATTTTGTCAAAAACTCAACTGTCCTCAAAATTCTTTTACTTGCAGTAAAAAACATTTTTTGAACGTTTCATTTTTGACTTGCTTACATCCCCACCCTATGAGTACATTGAGGGTGGGGAATTACGCAAAATAGTTAAATTCCTATCAGCAGCAGGTTTAAATTTTGCAATTTTTTCAGCAACCCCTAACTATGCAATCTAACCTAAATTTGTACTTAGAGTAAGCCACAAAATAAATTATTCTTTACAGGAATATCCGGTAAGTGTAAAGCTCAGTGGCTTTAGCGGCTGAGAGTGTCAAGCCGTTCTCAGTGCTACCATTGGATCAAGTTGAGCCGCACGACGAGCAGGAACGACACCAAAAAATAAACCAATTCCACCAGAAACACTAGCGGCTAATATGACTGCACTTGGTGAAATTGTAGCCTGTAGGGGGGTAAATATTCCCACTAAAATGATGCTACCACCGCCTAAAGCAATGCCGATTACACCACCGGCTACTGATAATATCACGGCTTCAATCATGAATTGCAAAAGAATGTCCTGTTGAGTTGCACCAATAGCTTTCCGCAGTCCAATTTCTTGGGTACGTTCGGTGACAGAAACTAACATAATATTCATAATCCCAATCCCACCCACAAATAAGGAAATACTAGCAATTGCAGCCAACATGATTGTCAATGCTCCGGTAATTGTATTCGTGATTTCTAAAAGGTTCTTTTGGGTTTGAATGGTAAAATCATCTTCACGAACAATTTTGTGCCGACGACGGAGTAAGTTTGTCATTTGGAATTCTGCGGCGGAGATGCTATTTTCATCTTGAGCAGATACAGAAATTAAAGAAACATTAATACCAAAGGGGGATGTTCTCCCTACTAACCGACTAAACATGGTATTAATAGGAATAAAAACTGCATCATCACTATTATTGCCAAAGGAAGAACCTTTAGCTACTGTTAAGCCAATTACCTGAAAAGTAGTATTTTGAATGCGGATTTTTTGACCAACAGGATTTTGATTATCAAATAGTTTAGTGGCTAAATCTGGAGCTAATACTGCTACTCTTTTATTCCGTTTAAGATCAAAGTCATTAAAAAATCTGCCTTCTTTGATTTCAAAACTACGAACTGTTGTATAATTAGGAGTAGTGCCGATCACTGTACTAGTTGTACTTTTATTTCTATAAGTGATTGTGCTTCTGTTATTAATTTCTGGGGCAACTTCTTTAACTGCACGCACTTGTTTAGCGATCGCCTGAGCATCTTGTAAAACTAAAGTTCTGGGCATTGCTGTCACCCTTCCCCGGCTTCCTGGACTCCCAGGGATAATAAATAAGGTATTTGGCCCCAATGATGAAAATTGCTTAGTTGCCAATGTTTGTGCGCCTTCTCCAATGCCAATCATGGCAATTACCGAAGCATTACCAATAATAATCCCTAACATGGTTAAACTACTTCGCAACTTATTAGCTAATAAGGTAGTAGTCGCCATTTTCACACTTTCTAAAATGTCCATATTTTTATTTAATTATGATTTTACTTTTCTGGTTCTTTATTTCCTTTGCCCTTGGTTTTAGGTAGATCAATAAATATGCGATCGCCCGCTTTTAAGCCTTCTAAAACCTGGATTTGGTTATCAATATTTGCACCAATTGTGACTAACTTAAATTGGGGTTTATTTTTTTCACCCAATAACCACACGCCAGTTTTTCCCTTTTGAGTAACAATTAACTCTTGAGGTATTAACAGCGCATTTTGGATATTCTTACCAATAAATGTTACTTCACTAACATTCATTCCCGAACGCAGTTTATTTGCTGCCTTATCAATAGCCACCCGCACCTGAAAAGATGTGACATTTTGCTCAACTACCGCTTCGGGAGCAATCAACCGGACTCGTCCCTGAAAAACTTCATCAGGATAAGCATCAATGGCAATTTCCACTTTTTGTCCCCGTTTAATTTGGGGAATATCCACTTCAGGAACTTTAGCCAGCACTTCTAAACCTTTAGCTAAAGCAACTATGGAAGTAGATGTTGCCGAAGCATCATCTGAAGCGGAAATTGCCGGACTCACATAAGCCCCCACTATCGCGTATCGTTGAGTTACAATTCCCGAAAAAGGAGCGCGAATAATTGTATCTTCTAATTGAACTTGCTGTTGTTTTAACTGAGCCTCAGCACTAGCTACTGCTGCTTTTAGTTTAGTAATTTCTTGAGGACGATTACCATTTTTTAATTTTCGTAATCCTTCTTTTTCTTGATTAACTATTGCTGCTTGCTTTTGAATATCTTGGTTGCGGTTGCCCACTTTTAGTAAAGATAATCGGCGTTGTGCTTCTTCTAAATTAGCCTTAGCTTTACTATTTTCACTCACATATTGTTCTAAACTGTCTTGGGAAATAGCCCCATCTTTAGCTAAATCTTGATAACGTTTGACTCTAGATTGGGTCAGTGCTACAGAAGCTTTTGCCGAGTCAACTTGAGCCTGTGCTTGTTGAATTTCTTGTAACCGATTACCATCTCGAATAATCGCCAATTGTGCCTGTGCTTGGTCTACACGGGCTTTTCCTTGGGCAATTTCTTCGGGACGACTGCCGGCTTCGCTATCTGCTAATTGTGCTTTTGCTTGGTCTAAATTAGCTTTGTATTGGAGAATTCGCATTTTAATTTCCGAATTATCCATGCGGGCAACTATTTGTCCTTGTTTGACAGTATCTCCCTGTTCAACATTTAACTCTGCTAACAATCCTGGACTTTTAGGACTAATATTCACACTTTGAACTGGTTGAACTTTGCCACTAGCGGTAATGCGGACAGTTACGCTTTTTGCTTCTACAGGAACAGTTAATTTACTAATATCTAGGGGTTTATTTCTTTGCTGAATGGTTTTGATTGTGGCTATTGTTCCTACAATTAAGAAACCACCGGCAATTAAACCCATTAACCACCGCCATGGATATTTAACTTTTTTGCCAATTAAGGGAATTTCAATGTAAAAAGTCATGATCAAAAATGGTTAGGAATAGAAGTTGGCAAGAATCTTTTATAGCTGAAAATTTATGATAATCATTTGATTTATTTAATTCATCATCTGATTGGGTGAATTTTCAGTTTGTATAGTTTTCTATCTCCGTCCTGGCTATATTAACACATTTTTCTAGGACTTACGTATTGACAGGATCAAGCAAATATGCAGTATTGGTTTCGGGCATTTTAACCCACATTCCGCATTAGATCCCCGACTTCTCAAAGAAGTCGGGGATCTGGTATTTTGTTATTAACGGTTTTTTAATTCATTAAGTTTATAGACTAATAAACTTTCTTGTTTACTATCTTCTAATTTCTGGGCTATGGAAATAGCTTGTGTATATAAATCCTTAGCTTTGGTAAAGTTGCCCATTTTCTCATAAATTTCTCCAGAGACAAATAAATATTTTAGATCTTCTGCGGGATTGTTAATAGAATCAGTTAGTTTAACCCGATTGTCTAACAGTTTCAAAGCTAAATCGTAACGACCTAATGCAGTATTGGCTGTGACTAAACCATCAATTGCTCGTAATTGATTGGGACGTTCAAAACTTTTTTCAGCTAACTGCATTGCCAAACTATAACTACCAATAGTCTTTTGATAATCGCCCATAGCTAAATAAGCATCACCAAGATTATTTAGGGTATTAGCTTCACCAATAGTATCACCAATCTGGCGGCGAAAAGTTAAGGCATATTCGCCAATTTTCACGGCTTTATGATAATCACCTATGCGGAAAGCAACCAAGCTTAAATTACTTAAAGATAGTCCTTGTCCTTCTGGGCTAATAATATTACGAGCCACTACTAAAGCATCTTCAAGAGTTTCTTGGGCGGCGATATTTTCGCCTTTTTGGAGAAATAAGGTAGCTAGATTATTTAGGGCAAAAATTTGATTTTGAAAATCTTGATTATCACGGGCGATCGCTAACTGTCGGCGAATGGCATCTTCAGCATTATTGATATCATTTAATTGCAGATAGGTATTAGCTAATAAATCATAAGTTAAACCCTGGGCTTTTAAATCACCTAATGAGTGGTAAATTTCCAAAGCTGCTAAGGATAATTTTAGGGTTTTTTGGGGAAATCCCTGGGATAATTGCTGTCTACCTTGTCTGAGTAATTTATCAGCTACATTTCGTGATGATTTACCAGCGGGATTATTTAAAGGACGATGAATTTGTTGGGTAATATCAATTGCTTTTACACCTGTGGTAGTCAATAAACAGGTGAGTGTTACCATATAAAAAGTCAATTTTGATAAATTGCTGATATTAATCGGATTTCCTGATAGTAAATGCCGCTGTTTCATAAGAATACCCGGTAAGTGGGAAACGAGCGTGGCTTGGCTCCCTGAAAGGGAAACGACACGAGCGGTTTTAACCGCTGTGGATATTAAAATTGAAACCAGATTTTTGATTGGAATCTGGAAACCAACTCCCATTTCTGGGGTAATGTTAGCCTTGACCTGTTATAAGAGCTTGCTTGAGCTTGCAACACTGTTCCTGTTACCTTAGAACTGTTTAATCACAAGCGACAGAGCAGGGAACTGGCTACGCATTCGGTGGGTGTCGTGACTCAAATAACGGCTACCATGAGAGTAAACTCAGGGTGGTATGGTCAGTACGGCTTGCTTGATTACTCTTGCAAGCCCAGTCCCTTTAGGGCTGGGTTACTGACAATATCTAACCGTGAAATTCTGGCTGTAAGTAAATGGTATAAGACAATTTTTATCTGAGCAAGCCGATAACTAACAAAAGTGATTTTTGCTGTGGTTCTGTACCGTAAATGGGCGACTGTGATTATTATAGCTAAAGTTAGGATTAAATCCCAGCTTCACCTAAGTAAATAGCCCGAATATCAGCAGGTAATTTATCTTCTAGCATCTCATAACCTTCTTGGAGAGAAATTGCGACTTCCGAAGGGGAAATTTGTTCTCCTTCAGCTTGCAAATACGCAGCAATTCTGGTTTCACTCCAGTGGAAGGTTTGCGCCATTAAGACGATTAATCGTGATATTGGTGGTAGTTGATCTAATGCCTGTTCTACATAGCACCATAATGGTGGGGATGTATCCTTGAGGGAATAATGAATGGCTTCTGTGGGTGGAAGCTTAATCTCGTTAATATGGAATGCGGTGATGTTAATTAACCAATTTTGTAAGGTTAAGGATTCCGTTTCTGTGGCTGCTTGGTTTAAGTCCAGTCCTCCTAATTCATAATAGATATTTCGCCAGATGAGAGCAAATAAATAATCAGCTTGCACAGGCGATCGCGCCGAATGCCGAATTAAGGTGTAAACTATGGGACTATAACGGCAAAAAATCACCGTAAAATACTTGCCATAATCTGGATATCGCTGAAATAGACTCAGTAGTTCTTGATCACTGTGATGAAATAGCGACTTCACCAATGGGTGATTAGCTTCGGGAAAGTGGGGAATTTGCACAATCTCTGAACTAGATAACTGTTAAAATATACTAGGGAATGGTGATGCGATTATTAATAATATCAGACAGCAATACTTGTTGGTTCAGGAAATATAGGTTGGGTTGAGCGAAACCCAACCAAATCCTTGATCATGTTGGGTTATGGCTGATGCCTCAGGCGATAGCGAAGCGCTGCTGCAAGCAGTTCGCCGGGATACCCCAGACTTCGTGAACGTTCCGATTGCTCCGCAACGCTAAAGCGAACAACCCAACCTACCATAAGTAATTGGACAAAAATATTTACGGTCATTGCGAGCGAAGGGAAGCAATCACAACCCTTGGAATTGCTTCATTTCACTTCGTTTCATATGGCTAACGCCACGCTGCGCTAATGCAATGACATTGTGTAATTAATTCTGTCTCACTACTTATAATGACTTTTCAGGCTTAACCGAGCAGTATTGTATTGGAAAGTCAGTTAGTTTGCAAAGTCAGACCGCGAGACTATTGATAAACTAGAAACAAAGACTTAATGTTAGTCTTAACTGACAATACTCAAAGCGTCTCCTTTATTGTGATTGTGTTTGTTCATGGTTATAGAAGCTAGTTCCATAATGTTCCTGCTGAGTCCACTCACTTTCGGCTCTTTCTTGCCCTCCCTGCCCTTGGATAGCCTGTTCTCCACCCAGGGGATTATGATTATGCTATTGGCAGCTTACGCTGGTGCTATGTGGATGTTTCTCAGCAGCGCCCCTAAAGTTTATACTGTCATGGTATCGGATTTAGAAGTTGCCCGACAGTTGTATGCAGGGTTGCTAGATTTACCTGTAGCGGAAGTCCCTTTGCACTATTATTACAACTACGAGCAAACCATTGGGGCAACAGGTATTGACCCGCTGTATATGTCCGCTGGTCCCAGTTGGTCTAATAACACCATGAATAATGGTAGTGACGGACTATGGTATCAACTCAAGAAAAATACTCAATTACATATTATCACTGGTGCAAGTTTAGGCAAAAAAGATCAGCATCGTCATGTTTGCTTTGATCATGATTGTCTAGAATTAATTTTAATGCGGGTAGAAGTCAGAGGTTTAAAGTTCAAAATTCGCAACCAAAAGCCTTTGAATTTTTTAGTTAAGGATTATGAAGGGCGTGTCATTGAAATGGCTGAAGTTGCTAATTAGTCATTATGGGTGTGTTGGGTTTTCCTAATGCACCCTGAATAATATGAATTAGGGTTAATTTAACTTATCACAGAAGGAAATTACAGAGAGAAAAAACTCAAGTGAGAATAAAAACAAACAAACATATTGAGTAAAAAAAGGCAGAGGAGAAACATTAAATCACCAAAAATGGCATTATTTTCCTTCCTTTTCCTGTCCTAAAAGTAAAATCTTGTCATATAAAAGCGGAGAAATCCAAAAATTAGAATTTTCAATCAACTTATCCATCAAAGGCTTAACAGCCACAATAAAACCCTTCTTTTTCCCTTCTAATAAAACCCCCAATGACCCCGTAATTCTAATTCCTAACCGTTCTCAGCCCTTCCCCTGCGTTCATCAATTAACAATAAATCAGTCTTTAACTCCAATGCTAAAATAATAGCCTCTGACTCCCCATTATCTAACTTAGCTTGTTGTTTTAATTCATATACTTTATTTTTATCTTTCACAGTCTTAACCTCCAATAAAGGAGATTTTTCTGCTTGTATTTCGCTTAAAAATAGAGGATGACACCTGGATAATTCTTCATAAACTGCTTGAGGAATAATCACCCTTTCATAAAGTGCCTGCAACAGAAAAATATGTTCAGTACTAATTAAATTAGTAATCACAGAAGTATCGCTAATGATCACAATCTTCCCAACTCCTGTAAATTCTGTAAATCAATCTCAAAATCCTCCAAATCATAATGATACAAAGGTATTTTACGTGCTTTCAGTAAATCTCGAAAAGCATTTAACTCCATTTGTGCCATTTTAGCTGCATAATCACAAGTTAATCGCCCCGACTCAAATAAATGTAATGCAATCTCTTGTAAAAATTCCGTAGGGGTTAACTGGGAAGCGTCTAAAAATTCATCTGCAATCACTAATGACATTACCAAAATCTCTTAATTCTATATTTATATTTTAGCGAACAATGTCCACTTTAAAAATCTGACTTCCTAACAAATTAATGCTTCTGTTCCCCCAATACTATTGCCAATTTTCTAAAATATGTCTGAAACCCAATAAAATCTTGACGATATCAATAGGGTTTCAGGGCTTTGGCAATAGTATTGTTCCCCAAGAAACAATTACGGGAGTAGTGGCAAGACTCACTTTTTACTCAGATGAATATGGCTACACAGTGGCACGCCATTTTGCATAAATGTTGAAAGTATGCGGCAATTATCACAGCGTTATATCAAGTAGGTTGGCGTTAAAAATTGTCGTTATGACAAAGGAACAGGGTGGAGACCCACTCAATGCAGAAAAGAAACCAATCAAGAAAAATAGTGGGAAAAAGAGAGGGGGACAACCAGGACACAAGGGATTTACAAAGTTTCTGTATCCAGAATCTGAGTGTGCAGAGGTAATAAATTATAGGGTTTTGTTGGGTTTCGCAAAGCCATTGCTCCGCGAACGTTCACGTTCCACAACCCAACCTACATTCTAACCCTCTTTTTGTTCTTGGAAAAACTTCTGATCAATAGTTTTCCTATATTCTCTATTAGCAGAAGTAGCCGTTATATGATAGTCAACTGAATTATCCACAAAGGGGACAGTTAACTTAAATGTACCATCAGGATTGACCTTGACTTTTTGACCATCAATAGTGACATTTGCACCTGCTTCTGTAGCACCATGAAGAACCAATTCTGTATCAACGATAACCCAGAAATCTGTACTGGGACGACTAAAAATACGAACTGTTCCAGAACGCGCTAAACACAACCACTGATTATCACGATTCACATAACCGATTTCTGTCATGTAGTCCCGTTCACCTTTGGAAATAGGTACATAACGATCATTGATTGCGGTTTCACATTCGTATTGTGCATCGAACTGAGGACGCTGATAGCTCAGATCAAGATTGGTAACATCATAGACCCGGATAGCCAACATGGTAAATCCTTGATTGTGTAATGCTTGTTGATGATCTTCAGAAATATACCAAGATAGGTAAGCCCATTTGGGAGTGCGGGGTGTGAAAATAATTCTAGTATTTCCAGTCGCATTGATGGGATTAATATTAGTCCAAGCTTCTATCTCAGCATCTAATTCCATTGCTATAGCTTCATTTGTAGCTGGAAGAGGCAAGGGAGTAGGATATATCTCTTCTTCTATTTCCGGGGTATTGAAGGTAATTTCACTAGTAATGGCGTTTAAAGCCTCCCCTAACTCGAATGGTAAATCAGATAATAAATCTTGAGTTTGTGGTGATTGGCTGACTGGTTGAGGTGCTTGGGTTAGGTTGAGAACTTCTGTTATGCTCTTATCTGACTTAACTGGTGTGGAGGTAATACCAAGTAATTCTGATAAGGATGTAATCTTTTGATTAGATTTAATTACAGGCGTTTCTGGTGCTTCTAATGGAATATTACTGACTTCATTCCTGGAAATATCTGCATTAATTGGCTGGTGGTGAATATTCGGGATTTGTGGAAAGTAACTATTAACGACAATAACAGGGTCTTCTGTCTCCCAAGCCACTTCATCATAGTTGAGATCAAGATTAATTTCAGACATTTCCTGAATTTGATTATTGGGATAAGTTGTCTGTGGTACATCTATAGTGGCTATATTACTCACTGACGTTATTTCCTGGTTATCATTATCTTTGTAGTAATTTGCACCATTACCATTACCATTTAATATTGATGCAAATGCTTCTGAATCTGACAGAGTAAACATTGCCTCTGGAAGAGAATCACTTTCTTGATTTGAGGATGCCTGCGCTTTTTCAATCGGTAGCGAAGCACTGCTGCTGGCAGTTCGCTTTCTTCTTCTCAACCACAATGGCAAAAAGCTACTGAATCCCGCAATTAGTAATAAAGGCATTAGTAATAAAAACCTCATATTTTTGGTAATCATGGAGGGATTATCAAAGAGGTGTATCAACTGTATTTCCTTTCCAGCGTCTTGAGGTTCGGGTATAACTAATTTTTCAGGCGTTGGTGTTACTAGAGATGGACTTTGAGAAACGGAAGGAGTTACTGTGGCTGTAGGTATTTCTGAAGGGGTCGTGGTAGAGATATTAGCCACAGGCAGAGACATAGTTTGTATGGATATGGCTGCAATAGCAATTGCTTCTGCTTCTTTAGCCGCTTTTATAGACTCTTCTCCTGGCTTGGCTAAAACAAAACCTAGAAAATCTCTAACTTTAGGACTGGGATTTTCTTTATAAGCGTAAACAAAAGACTGGAAAAAAGGATATTTAGAATTATCTGGCAAAAAATCTTGTACTTTTAGTACCCGCACATCTGGTAACTTAGCAATTTGACTTGCTAACACATAGCTAATGCCATCATTACTTAATTCTTTAACAATGTTAGGTGTGTCGTCTTTCGCAACCTGCACCGCATTAGTACCTGTCAATACTTGTCCAGACTTAAATACTGAATATTCACTAAAGGAATTACGAGTATCACTATCAAAGGGACGATCTATAAATCTAATCTTACCCTTAGCATTTCCCAATTCTGACCAATCTGTAATTTCTCCTCGAAAAATCTTGGCAAATTGCTCAGTAGTCAAGCCATCATAGAAGGGATTATTCATACCAACAATGATGGCAATTTTTTCTTGACGCACTAGCACCTGTTTTAGACCTTGTGCTTTTTCTTCTGGAGTGAGTTTGCGACCAAGGGATGCTACATCAGCTTTACCATCTAAAACTGCTTTTACGGCATCTTCATTGCCATTGATGGCAATTTCTACTTTAGTTCCCGAAAACTGGGTTTCAAAGTTTTCTTTTAAGCGTTGGTTGACAAGCAGGGAGTTACGAGAACTATCAACTTTAACTACAGTCCCATTTTCTACTTTTTCTGGTAGGGGAAAATCTGGAGTCTCACTTGTGGATTCTGCTTGGATGGGTAGGGAAATTAAGAAATTTGCTACCATTGGACTGGTAACTATAGCCATTAATAAGGCCAGTTTGATAATTACACGATTTTTTTGTTGTTGTTGCCACATATATCTCTGATTTAGCTAATATAAATGAACTACTCGCCAATAATCAAAATATTATTTGATTGAGTAATGCTTTGTCCAAATTGGAAAAAGCCTTGATTTGTAGGTTAAGTTATTCGCCTTAGCGTTGCCCAGCCATAGCATAAAACTTAAAAAATGCGTTAGTTTACGCTTTAGCTTAACCCAACCTACAGAAAATGGTTAAGGTATTGATTGAGAAGATGGGTTAATTATACAGCGTGAGTTATTTTTATCTGTGATAACACAAGTGATTAAATTAGAACAGGAATTAGGAGTAATTGCGAGCGAAGAGAAGTCATTGCAAGCGAAGAGAAGCGATCGCAACCCTGACAATCACTTCATCTCACTTCATTCATTGCAAACGAAGAGAAGTCATTGCAAGCGAAGGGAAGCGATCGCAACCCTGACAATCACTTCATCTCACTTCAGTCATTGCAAACAAAGAGAAGTCATTGCGAGCGAAAAGAAGTATACAATTTGATCAGACGATCAAGATTTAACCCCTTGTTACCATAACTTCATTGACATGAAATTAGTTACAGAACTATCTATTGATCAGACCAAACCATTAAACCCATTGGTTGATGGACTGAATGAAAAGTTAATTGATTTACCTAGTTTACATCAAATTATTGATTATTCTCCTGTAACTATTGGTCATGATGGTTATGTAATGGATGCTATTAAATTGATGAATCAGGTTGCAGTTAGTCATTTAACACCAGAAGCAAAAGACTATGTTTTGGTAGTAGAGGGCAAGAAATTACAAGGAATTTTGACGATTAATGATGTACTGAAGGTAGTTGCCTCAAATACTAACCTATCAGCAGTGAAAATGGCGGATGTGATGAATCAGTCACCAATTACCCTCAAAGAATCAGATTCTGAGCATATTTTGACCGTGTTGGCACTTTTACAGCAGCATGGTATTCAACAGTTACCTATAGTAGATGACGAAGACAATTTAATTGGTATTGTCCATGAAAAAGACTTACTACAAAGCTTAAATATAGAAAAAATAGTGGGTGTGATTGAGGCATTACAGGAAAATCTTGGAGATTCTCATACAAAACACATAGCAATTAATCAACAATTAGAAGTAATTCGCTGGCAAACTTATAATTATTTACAACAATGGGTGAAAGAAGAGGTTGCTGATAGTGTAGAAATTAATCTGCAACTTCAGGAAACTTTAGAAGAACTGCAAATTGCAGAAGAAGAACTGCGGCAACAAAATGAACAATTGATCTATTCCCGTGAAATTACTGAAGCAGAACGACAGCGTTATCAAAATCTATTTGAATTTGCACCTAATGGTTATTTAGTAACTGACAGTTTAGGTATAATTCAGCAAGCTAATTATGCAGCAGCATCCTTATTATCTGTAGGTCAAAATCATCTGATTGGCAAGCCATTACTGGTGTTTGTTGTTGAAAAACACCGCTTTCAGTTTGTAGCCCAGTTAAAAAAAATACAGCATTTACAGGAATGGGAAATAGATTTCCAGCCTCGCCAAGGTTCGCTATTTTCTGCTAGTGTCAGAGTAAATCCTATATCTGATAGTGAAGGTAAAAGAACCGGGTTATTGTGGTCAATAACTGATACTAGCGAACAGCAAGCTGCACTGCGTGAACGCAAAAAATTAGAAGCAGCCCTCCGTCAAAATAGCGATGTCTTGGAAACCAGAGTAAAAGAGCGCACGGCAGAATTAGTGATTGCTAATGAGCGATTGCAACAGGAAATCGTGGAACGAGAACAGATTCAAAAGTCTTTACAAGAAAGTGAAGCCCGACTTACATTGGCGCTGGAAGCGGGTAAAATTGGCATCTGGGACTGGCATATCCAAATTAATAAAACTCTCTGGTCTGTTAATTTGGGTTTAATGTATGGTTTACCTATTAATATTTTATCTCCTGATTGTGAAGACTTTCTCAAGTTAATCTATCCTGAAGACCGTGAGCAGTTTCAAAAATGTGTGAGTGCTTCTATTGAGAAAAAAGTTGATTTTGTCTGTGAGTATCGAATCGTTGCTAGTGATGGTAGTCTAAATTGGTTGAGTTCTAGAGGAAAAGTTTACTGTAATGAAAATGGTGAACCGATTCGGATGATTGGTACTACTAGAGATATTTCTGAACGGAAGGCAACTGAACAGCAACTCTATGAACAAGCTGCCCTTTTAGATATTGCAAATGATGCAATTTTTGTCCGTGATTTTCAAGCCCAAATTCTTTTTTGGAATCAGGGTGCAGAGAAGATATATGGGTGGAAACGTCAGGAGATTTTAGACAAGAATCCCAAGGATATTTTTTATGATTCAACTTCCCATGAGCAAGAGATCATTCCTCTGAAAACTGTAGTGAGATTGGGCAGTTGGCAAGGTGAATTACGCAAACGTACACAATCGAATCAACTAATTATTGTTCAAAGCCGTTGGACATTGATGTTAGATGGTGATGGACAACCTAAATCTATTCTCACGGTAGATACTGATATTACTGAAAGGAAAAGACTAGAAGATCAGTTTTCCCGCGCTCAACAGATGGAAATTCATGCTAAAAGAATGGAAAGTATTGGGACTTTAGCAGGTGGGATTGCTCACAATATCAATAATCATTTAACACCGATTTTAGGATATGCTCAATTACTTAGAAGTAAATCTTCCTTAGATAAAGATAATTGTTTGCCAATGCTAATAACTATTGAAAATAATGCTAAAAAAGGGGCAGCTTTGGTAAGACAACTTTTATCTTTTGCTAAGGGAGTAGAGATTCAATATACAATTATTCAGATTGGTGATTTGATTAGGGATACTATTCAGATGGCTAAGGAAACATTTTCTTTTCCTCAATCTATCAGATTTTTAACCGATCTCCCGCCAAAATTATGGACGGTATCTGGGGATAAGAATGAACTGGAACAGGTATTAATTAACTTGATGATTAATGCTGGTCATGCTATGCCTAATGGTGGCAATCTGTCTATTTCTGCGGAAAATTTGTATATTAGTGAAGAGATTAGACGCATAAATCATTACGCTTGTGTGGGAAATTATATTGTAATTACCGTGGAAGATACGGGGACGGGGATGCCACCGGAAATATTAGAAAGAATATTTGAGCCATTTTTTACTACTAAGGATATTGGCAAAGGAACAGGATTAGGACTATCAACATCACTAGGAACGATTAAAAGTCACAAAGGTTTTATTAATGTTGATAGTGAAGTGGGGAAAGGTAGTAAATTTAAAGTATTTTTACCATCGGTAAATCAGGAAGTTATCCCTTTAGAACCGGATTACCGGGAAACGTATCCAGGACGACGAGAGTTAATTTTGGTGGTAGATGATGAACCCCAAGTGCTGGAAGTTACGAAAAATATTTTAGAAAGTTACAATTATCAAACTATTACTGCTAAAAATGGGATGGAGGCGATCGCTATTTATGCCCGGTACAAACAGCAAATTAGAGCAGTGTTGATGGATATGATGATGCCAGAAATGGATGGAAGTTCTGCTATCTCCAATTTGAAAAAAATCAATCCTCAAGTCAAAATAATTGCTTGTAGTGGACGCAATATCCAAAATATGCTGGAATCAAGTAATGAAAATCAAGTTCCTGCGATTTTATTAAAACCCTACACTAATCAAGAATTACTGGAAACATTGAGTTATGTCCTCAAGGAGTCAGGAGTCAGGAGTCAGGAAGAAGGAAGAAAGAAGAAAGAAGAATAAAATTACCCAATTATCAATTACCAATATTTGAGTATTTTGAACAGATTTTTGGGAATCGTAGCACTTATGCTCATAGAATTGACCGATTCATGAGACTTTTATTCTTTCCTGGCAAATCTATGACACCTCAAGAATTTTTAGCAAAGTTGGCAACAGCCCCAACAGACCCCGAAAAACTGGTAATTTTTGCAGAATACTTGGATACAAATGCCTTAGACTATGCCACAACACCAAGGTGGAGAAGTCTTTCTTATAGTAACGAAATTGAAATGGCACTAAAAAATGTGGCCTTTCATTTAGAAGCGCTCGCTGAAGTTGAGTAATAGGTGAGGGAGTGGGGGGAGTTGGGGGAGTTGGGGG
>NZ_JADEWA010000651.1:0-2145 GCF_015207865.1 Dolichospermum sp. LEGE 00246 | reverse complement strand
TATATAATGATAGCCTGTTCTTGTCTAGGGATTTCCGAACCATAGGTAATAGTTCTTCTCACACTCCCAGCATCCAACACATACATTCTAAGAGAATCTTCATCAGACTTGATCAGTTTTTCTATCTTGGTTTGCAACTGAGCAAATTGTACAGCAGTCAAAAAGCACTCAAATACACTGTATTGGGTCCACTTACCATAACCACTCAACATTTTATGTAAACGAGTCCGACGTTTATTGGCTGCTTTATTGTCAGGTAAATCATAAATAATCAGATAAAACAGTGTAGTCATCTTAATGATAAAGGTTTGTAGGGAATACCTTCTTGTAAATGACGACTCAGTAACCGTGCTTGTAATTCTATTGCTCGTCTGTAGGTACAACGATAATCAAACAGTGGGTGTTTAAATTCATCATTCATTTTTTTGTCAAAAGCTTGCAAGAATGTTTTTTTTGCATTGTCCTTTAAGCGATAAGCACCCAAACTTTCGTTAAAATCTTCGGGTTTAATTTCGTGTTTATGCAATAATGACAGTACCAAATTATCAGCAATCAAAGCTCGAAATTCTTCCATTAAATCTAACACCATTGCCGGCTGACCATGATGAACTTCGTGGAGATAGCCAATATAAGGATCTAATCCTGCCACATGAACACCAGCCATAACTTGACCTTGCAATAAAGCATAGGCAAAACTGAGTAAGGAATTAACAGGGTCAGTAGGTGGACGGCGATTTCTGCCATTAAAAGTCCATTGTTTACCTATCATTCTTTGCCAACAAGCAAAATATTCCCTAGCTGCTAAACCTTCCACACCACGAACTTGATCTATATTTTGTTGAGTTTTAACTAAAATTTTCCGTTCTTTGAGCAGATTATCCTTTTCATTATGTCGGTACAAGACATTATATTGATTATGGATCTTTGCACTAACAATTGCCTTAACTAATTCCAAACGCCGCACAGGATCATGATAAACTGCATATTGTGCTAATCTCAATTGACCATTCCGAGAAGACTTAGGTAAAGCTGAACCCAAGTATTTACCAAAGGTAGAAAGATAATGCACTGGCATTCCCAATTCTAAAGCATAGACAAAAGCATCGCCGGTGACTTGGGGATTACCCATCAAAATAACTTCGTCTACTGTTTGAGCCGCAACTTTTTGTTTTTTCCAAGAACCGTCTTCTTGTTTCAAAGCTACTTGAAAAGCTTCATAATCTTTGCTTAAAACAGCATCAGGTTGAATGATATAAAGAGTAGGCATAATTTAATATTCTTGACGTTGTAATTGTTTGACTTCAAAAGGTAAACAAATTCCTTGCAGACCTACATGATTGACATTTTTTAGGATGGTCAATAGGTGCTGGCATTTTGTTTTGACTTGCAACATGAGCGAGGGCTATAGCTTGTTCTGTCATTTGCCTTAATTGCGGTGTAAATGCCACAGTTTGTCTTCTACGATTGGCATGATAAAATATTTCACCATAGGTAATTGTGCGACCTGTGCGTTCTTCTAAACATAAAGCCGCTGCACAAACTTGAAAATGGTCATTTAGGTGTTGTGCCATCTTGCCTTTTTTGTATTCCACAGGCACAAGTTGACCATCATATTCTTCGACAGCATCAATAATCCCAGAAACTTTGAGGCGTTCTGACCACACCCATTGTTGTTGATGAATTAGGGTTTCTCCTTCTTGAAAAGTCCCTTCTTCGTTAATATTGCGGTGGACATGACGACCTAAAATAATATGTTCATTTTCCGCCATTTCACCTAATATATATTCGAGGTAAAATCGTCGAGGACAATATTCCCAGGCATTGAGATAAGCTAATGGTAAATAATCTTCATTCATTTTATTTGGTAATGGGTAATGGGTAATTTCTCGTTTTCTCATTCCCATACTCTGTATGGGAATGAATTCTAGAAGGCTCTGCCTTCAATAACAGCAGAGGCAGAGCCTCTGTGATAGCATTCCCAGTCAGAGACTGGGAACGAGATATGGGTAATGGGTAATTCTAAATTCTTACTTGTCCCATACCCATAGCTGTTTTCCGTCCGACTCCAGAAAAGACAGCGAAGTTAGCTAAAACAGTGGCAATTCTGGCTTGTTCGGGGTCTGGAAACCGATATTTTACCCAGCC
>NZ_JADEWA010000650.1:0-2151 GCF_015207865.1 Dolichospermum sp. LEGE 00246 | reverse complement strand
AGACCCTAACCCTCCCCTTGTAAAGGGGAGGGAACTGGATTTTTATTGTTTCCCCCCTTTACAAGGGGAAAGGGGGGTAGCAATGTGATGAAAATTACGGAATACCACTTTTCAAACATCCTCTAATGCTGTATGGAAACTACTGATATCTGAATCTCCAATAAAGCTTTTAATTTCTACAGCAATTTTTTCTGAGTCCCTTTCTGCGGCTATGGTGGTTTCTGCGGCTAAATCAATTTGGAGTTTAATTGCTTCACTAATGCGAATGGTTAAGGGGTCATGGGTAATATTCCATCCTTCTTTTATTAAAGCATTTTTTACCTGTTGATGGAAAACATCTTTTGCCATTGTTTTTGTGTGAATATGAGTTAAAATTATCTGTATTTCAAGATTTAGTTTTCTTCCTTCTCCTAGTTCATCATAATTTTATTATATCATTTGAAGGTGAGAAGCGATCCTGACAGAAGAATTTTGTTCAAATAATTCTATATAACTTTTATTTGCTTTTTTATTATAAAGATTATAGAGACATAACCGTAAATTAGACATCACGAGTTAACTCAACTGAAGCATAGAGTATATCATCTTCAGTTTCTAAGGAATTTAACCACTTTTGATCTATATTTTGGGCAATTCTTTGTTGAGCGAGGTTGTATTGGTGATGCAATAAAACTCTTGTAATTTCTTGACTAATTTCTTGCCACTGTGCTTCAGAAGCAACCCCATTTAACTGTAAGAGTGCTGACCAAGCATTATGAGGTAACATAGCTCCTAGCTTGATTGCAGCACTGGCTATTTGGGATGTTGAGCGATTTTCCATTTGTGATAATGCACTAATTCGCTCTGCTGTTTCTATATCTAGCTCTGCTGAGATGGTTTTTTCTGTCATTGCTCTATTTTTCTCATGAGTTCTATAAAATTATAACTTTTAAAAAACGGTAATTAGTCTTTGAAGATATTGATAACCGATGTATAGAAAGTGATTGCGAGTAGAGAAATTAAGGAAATAAGCATGATCAAATAAAGGACATTTGAAGAACAATCAGATCCCCGACTTCTTAAAGAAGTCGGGGATCTTCTACTCTGCTACGATCAAAGATATTCTTTTAAAACTTCAACTGTAGCTTTTCCAGTTTTTTCCCAACTAAATTGACTTGCTCTTTTTAGACCTTTTTCTGAAAGTTGTTTTCTCAGTTCTGAATCATTAATAATTGCTTGCATTGCTGCTGTAATCTCCCTCGTATCATAGGGATTAATTAAAATAGCAGCATCTCCCGCAACTTCTGGAAGTGAGGAAATATTAGAAGTAATAACTGGTGTACCACAAGCCATAGCTTCTAAAACCGGTAAACCAAATCCTTCCCACAGAGTGGGGAAAACAAGCGCGATCGCTTGATTAATAATTGTTGGTAATTCGTTGTATGATACATAATTAAGGAATTTAACGAGATGATTGATTCCTAATTCTTGAGTTTGTATTTCTAATAATGGGGAGTAACGTTGATCATAAGGTCCTGCTAACCATAGTTCATAATCATTTCTGTTAGGTAGTGCGGAAAAAGCGGTAATTAGTCTTTGCAGGTTCTTGTAGGGGTCTTGACGACCGATATAAAGGAAGTAATTGCGGGTAGGGAGATTGAGGAATTGGAAATGTGAGCGATCGCACGCTAGGGCAATTGGTGTTATTTTATTACTAGGAATCTGGTAAAATTGGATAATATCATTAGCAGTTGATTCTGATATACAAACAATATGTTCTGCTTGTTTAAAAACTTCAGGAGTATAATATTTATGGTATGTCGTCAATGGTGAAAAGCGTTTAGGAAAACGCAATGGTATCATATCAAATGCTGTGACAATAAAACGAGAGTTAGTATATAGTGGTGCTTCGGGAATAGGGGAAAATAAAAGTTGGGATTTGAGGTTTTTATATATTTTTGGTAGTTGGAATTGTGTCCACAATAGACGGCGTAAATGTCCTTTTGTACCGTCCGCAGGAGTAAGATTATTTGGAACTGGATAGCAGTTAAAATCAGGATAATTTTGTGTGGTTAATAACGTAGGATTGAGAGATTTTAAATAAGGGAAAAGATTTTTAGCATAGTTGCTTATCCCTGTTGGTTGAGAGAAAAGAATGGATAAGTTAATGAT
>NZ_JADEWA010000649.1:0-2154 GCF_015207865.1 Dolichospermum sp. LEGE 00246 | reverse complement strand
GGGCAGGGGCAGGGGGGAAAGAATTATTCCAATGACCAATGACCAATGACCAATGACTAATGATTTTAATTTTGCTGAATTACTTATCGCTATAGTGACTAAGACGTACTATATTATTGTGTTTCATCTCCATAGATTTCAAATTCCTATAGGTAGTTTTGTATGGTAGTGGATTTTTCTGTTTTGCCTTTGGGGTTTTTATTTACTTCTCCTGGTCCGATTGTGGTTAAATTGGGACCAATTGTTATTCGTTGGTATGGGTTGTTGATTGCTTCTGCTGTGTTACTTGGTGTTAGTCTTTCTCAATACTTAGCCAAGCGTCGTCATCTGAATCCAGATTTAATCAGTGATTTATCAATTTGGTTGGTGATTGGGGCTATTCCTGCCGCTAGATTGTATTATGTTTTGTTTCAGTGGCCAGAATATTCTCAACACCCGGAACGGATAATTGCAATTTGGCAAGGGGGTATTGCTATTCATGGGGCAATTATTGGCGGTGCGATCGCGGCGTTAATTTTTGCTAGATTGAATCAGGTATCTTTTTGGCAATTGACTGATTTGGTTGCTCCTTCCTTAATACTAGGGCAAGCCATTGGTCGGTGGGGAAATTTTTTCAACTCGGAAGCTTTTGGCAGACCAACTAATTTACCTTGGAAATTATATATTCCCCCAGATCGTCGTCCTTTGGATTTCGTGAATTTTGAATATTTCCATCCCACTTTTCTGTATGAATCGTTGTGGAATTTAATGGTGTTTGCATTGTTGCTAACTTTGTTTTTTCGAGCTTTATCTAAAAAACCCCGGTTGAAGGTAGGAACGTTATTTTTAGTTTACTGGGTTGCCTATAGCTTGGGACGGATTTGGATTGAAGGTTTACGCACAGATAGCTTAATGCTAGGACCTTTACGGATGGCACAAATGGTAAGTTTAGGGGGAATGACTTTAGGATTATTTGGTTTAGCTTGGCTGTATATATTCAAGCGTTCTTTACCTGATGTTGTTTCTTCAGTGAATGGAGAAAAAAATGCCCCGGAGTAATTAATCTCCAGGGCTTAACCAGGGTGCATCTACCATCTATTTCTACTAGGCAAAGTGGCTGAATCCGGATATTACTCAGGAAATGCTAAAAGTTTTTTTTTGCAGGGTTTTGAAGGGGAAAATTGATGAGTGAATCTACTAGTAATTTGAGTTTTTCTAAGTATCCCAATGCCTTAGAATCTGCGGTTTATATTGTTGGTGCCGGACCAGGAGATCCTGATTTATTAACGGTTAGGGCGCAAAAGTTGTTGGCTGCGGCTGATGTGATTTTATTTGCAGATTCTTTAATTCCCGAACAGATTTTAGATATTTGTCGTGCAGATGCGGAAATTATTAAAACAGCAAATCGGACTTTGGAAGAAATTTTACCATTGATGATTGATGCCGTGCGATCGCATAAATCAGTAGTCAGGCTACATTCTGGTGATCCTAGTCTGTATAGTGCTATTCATGAACAAATGCAGCTATTAGCCGATGCGGATATTCCTTTTGAAGTTATCCCTGGTATCAGTGCCTTTCAAGCTGCCGCAGCTAAATTGAAAATAGAGTTAACTGTTCCTGGTTTAGTCCAAACTATTATTCTCACTCGCATTAGCGGTCGTACCCATGTCCCTGATACTGAAGAGTTAGCAGCTTTAGCCGCCCATCGTGCCAGTTTATGTTTATATTTAAGTGTGAGTCATATTACTGAAGCCCAAGAAAAATTATTAGAACATTATGATCCAGATACTCCAGTAGCAATTTGCTATCGCTTAGGCTGGCCAGATGAAAAAATCCGGGTTGTGAATTTAGCACAAATCGCAGATTGTACCCATGAAGAAAAATTACGGCGAACTACACTTTATGTCATCAGTCCCGCACTACTACCAGTAAGTGGGCGCTCCCGCTTGTATCACCCCGAACATAATCATTTATTCCGTGCATCCCATAATCTTGGCTAGTACCGCAAGGCGGAAGTCAAAAGTCAAAAGTCAAAATAAAGACAGTATAGGCTTTTGGAGGATTTAGAATGGTTGGTTTATTTACGCCGTTTTGTACTAGTAGTTCGTCAAATTTATTTTGACGGGTAATAAAAAAAAACTTCTGTTCTCCCCTCCCCCTGTCTCTTATACACAA
>NZ_JADEWA010000085.1:0-14975 GCF_015207865.1 Dolichospermum sp. LEGE 00246 | reverse complement strand
ATTGTGACGATATCAATAGGGTTCCAGGGTTTTGGCAATAGTATTGATTAAGAGTTGTATTTTATTTAATTCACATTCCTAAATATTGTTTTTATTCATAAAATTCAAATCACTCACCAAGTGGAAAATCAAAGTCGTTTTATTACCCTCCCAAACACGTAAAAATTTAATGCCGATAATAATAAAAAATAAAATATCTCCGCTAAAAATATCTTTTTTGAGCCGAGACTGCCAATTTTTGAGATCAATCTCTGAAGGTTCAGGAATATCTTCAGGATGGGTGTGCCATTCTCCCAAATAAGTACTTGTACCTCCACTTTCTAACCAAGCCTGGTCGAGTGCTTGCTGGTGAGGTTGGCGAGTACGCCAGAAGCTAAATCGTCGCCTGTGATCTCCTTCCATTGGAACTGTTGCTTCATCAATAACAATATCAGTACTATCGCGGATGTACCGTCCAATTAACACTCCCCCTGCTTCAGGTTTGTGTCGATCATCTTGAACGAATGCCAGCATACATGACAACGCATGAACACTGATTTCGAGTTTACTTCCGTCTGATTTAGTAAAGATAGGCGATTTCATACCCCTTGTTTTCCACAAACGGGACATAGAGAATTAATATAACTGTACCTACTTGCGTGTAATTGGTCAGAACTTAGCTGGTGGCGAGGAGACACTTGAAAACCTGCGGCAACAAAATTATTATCATTTCCTTTCCACGATAATATAGGGTTACTCTGTTCGCGCTCACTTAATGCGTCGAGTGCCAGTCTAACTGCCGATTCAGATGTTTTTTGCGCGTCTAAAGCAGTGTATGGTGTATATAAACTTCCGCACCCCAGGTCATCTTTGCCAAAAGATTGACCATAAGCTGCAAAAGCAGATTTATTCTGAAGGGGGGTATCTGTTGCAGTTGCTGAAGTAAAAAGGCACTGCAAACAACCTGGTTTACCGGGGCGAGTAAGTAAAGCATGTCCCCCAATTCCATGAGGTTCTAGCCAGGTAAATACGGTTATAGGTTTCTCTGCTAGTTGATGCAATAAGCGGTTGGCATAAAGTTCGACGGTGGGATTGCCTGTAGCAAAAATTGCCAAATCAAAACTGGACAAATCAATCAGTCCTTCCCTGATGGCATCCTGGATGTACTTTTGGTGTGTGTTAATAGACAAGTAGGGGTATTTGCTTTCAATCTCTTCTTTAAGGGCAGTAACCTTGGGTTGACCTTCGGCTTTCTTGCCTAAAACGTGTCGAAATGTGTTTTCTAATTGGAAAATATCGGGATCTACAAGTGTTAGGTGCTTGATACCTGACTGTACGAGCGCAAGGGCTACGTAGCCGCCAACTGCACCACATCCAACAACAAGAACCCGAAAGTTACTGAATTCGTCCTGACCGCCGCCTCTTCGGAGCAGATAGTTAGGGTCACAGCGTTGAATATTAATTGGCACTGGGAGATTTTGTACTCTTCCAGATAAAAGAGGGTGACCACCAGCAACACCAGAAAATTGAAGCCCAACGAGTGTAATTCCCCCACGGGGACGCGGGAACCCAAGGATAACCAGTTCTTCGGATTTCCACTTTTTTCCTAAATGTTGTAGTAACCGACGATTGTCCTCAGACAAGTTCTTTCTAACAATCGTTTTTATTTCTTCGGTACTCCAGGGGTGATTTGGTCGGGGTGGAATTATAAATGTGTCTTCTTTGAGTGGAATGTATAAAGCTGTACGTCTTGTTAAGAAATCTAGCCCTTGACCTTCAGTATTAAAGTATGCCTTGACCGTACTAATTTCGTCGGCAGCAAGTTCTAATTTTTTGTTATTTGTGTAGACAAATATTTTGCGTAATACATCGTCAGCAGGTAAAAACGTAAGCATGGTTTTGGAACTAATCTGTCGCCAGTATGTTCCAAACTCGTTCATGAAATCTGATTGATTCCTGCCACTGACACCAGCTTGCAGAACATCAACGGCTTTTTTTATTGCATCACAAAGAATGCCAGTGGGGTCTTCTCTATTGAGAAGTAGCCCCTCAGAATCCAAATAGCAAACGTAACCGTCTTCTTCTAAGTGTGGAATGAAGCCAAGGGCATTTGGCGGACGTAGAAATACTTTTGGCAAAGAAAGGAAAAAGTTACTATCAACTCCAACGCATAACGTCACGTTTTTGCCTTCTATAGCTACTTGTCCCTCAATTGCCCATACTATTTTGCGGTCTTTGAAGTTATTCAGTTCATCTTCAGGTAGAAGGCGAGCCAGATGCAAACAACAAAGTTGTGTTAGGTTGAGGTTCGCAAGGATGTTGAGTTGGGTTTCTATATCCAGCATTTAAGCCGAAGCACTAGAGGAAATAATAGCTGGTGGGCGTTTTTGTGCGGTGTCTTTTCGACTGGGTATGGGAAAGTCTTTTCCAAATTGTTTTTGAAGGATTTCGCAAGCTTCTACAGGGTCTGCTTTTTGTTGTGCTTCCTCAATGGCTTCTAGCAGAATTTCCAATTTCTCCTGAAAGTCTGCCATTTGATTAGGGGTCATTTTCTCAAACAAGTCGCAATGGGGAGAGACAGGCAAGTTTACTGTCAACCGTTTAACTATATTGCCGTTGGAGTATACATTTTGGAACTGAGTAAGTATAGCGTTGACAAAGTGCCGCAGGGCTTCTAAATCGTCATCACTTCTTTTATTTGTAAACGAGTCACGAGTGTAAACTGGGTTGAACCAATAGTAAGCTGCAAGGGTAATGCCAATCCCTATGGGTGCTGCGTTTCCGTCACTAGAGAATTTCACATCCTTCCAGCGTTTCAGGTAACGAATTGTGCGGCGAAATTGTTTATCATCATCTCTGTCTAAAAAGCGATTCTTAATCAGATTGATTAAAGCTTGAGGGTCAGATTCTTGCCAAAATCTGTGTTCCGCAACAGAATTCAACTTCCCCTTGGCTAAATACATTTTGCCATCTGAGTTACAGTCTTTATCTGAGTAAATTGCTAGATCAACGTGATAAATGGGTTCGCCATCTTGTTGGTAAAATACTGTGACGCATGGTCGTCGGATTTCAACTTGTTTAGTATGTCCATTCAAAGCAAGGTATACCCATTCTTTGACGTTTACAGGGTCTGGATAGTCATCTTTAGAAATTTTGAACTGTATCCCCGTGTCAATATCATAATGACCATCAACTGGTTTGGTACCAGTGCCCATTGCATAGCTACCCTGGTCAAAATATTCATACTTTGGTGGTTTTAGACCTTCACTTTCAAAGATTTTTTTCAATCCTTGACCGAGGCGGTTGAGAATGCGATCTCGTTTTTCTCGAAGTAGTTCATTTTCATCGAAGCGCTTGAGCTTAATTTCCTCGTGAAACTGGCACATCTGGCTCTGTAAATTTGCCATAGTTTTTATTTTTTACTCCTTATAAGTCATATCTGTAATACGTGCCTATTGAGTTATTAGGCATATTCGTTGCCTAATCTGCTATCCCTTAATTTAGTCAAATTGGAATAAATTTAATGATGTTCGTTATAGGTTTTAGCATCATTAAGGTAATTAATAATAACTTTATTTAATGAATCATTAGCATATATAGATGAATTTTATATTATCCTTTAAAACTATTCTTATCACAGCTTTTACAGATGAAATATCTGAGTTAAACTAAAAACAAATTATCGCTTGTATTAAGTTATTACATTGTAGTTTAATTTTTTTAAAATCGAACCATTGTACTAGTAGTAAAAACCGTACTAAAGATAGTAGTAATATCAGATATGGTAGCATCTGAATAATTAAATAAACCGCTTCAGACGCAGAGAGCGCAAAGATAGAGATTTATTCAGGGAATGATCCCGATACAAACGGATTTGATATAATTTTTCGGTTAGTTGTATTCAATGCAAAAGACCGCCACTCTAACTCTTGTTGATAGCAAGGGCAATTACTTTTGTTGTTTTGCAATTATGTTTCTGAGGGTCGGATAACACATTGTTCACCAACATACGCTGCTGCCAAGTCAATAGCCCAGTCATAACCCCGGTGGAAATTCCACACTATTACAGGTGGATGGATATTCTCCGAAATTTGCTGTCCAATGTGGAATGCTAGTGATACCGGTCCAGCGTAAAAGAGATGAACCCTATTCACGTTAGGTATTCGTTGGGTAATTAAATCCATTGTGCGTCGAAACACCTGTCCGTATTCGCGCACCTGATTTTCGCTACGTACAATACTTCTCTGAGGTGGTAATTTCAAATCCACTTCAATTGCTCCTTCTGGAACAACTTTACGAGTTTGTTCGGCTAACACTTCATAACTCACAGTTATGCGAATTACTACATCACCTGTGTGCCTCAGTTGTGTCTCAGGTAAACCCTGTACATCCATAGGAGGAAACTCTTCTCCATCTCCCGGCCATGACCAAGTATTTGAGCCTGGACTAGGGTGAAAGTCAAAAAACTTAACAGGCTGGCGGTCTGTAATAAGATGACCAGCTAAGATAGCCAAGGGTATGTGTACGATACCGTGGAACACTAATTCTGCTTCACCACGTCGTGCAAGTGTTCCAAATAATACTCCTTGCGGTTCGGTTATGCGCTGAACGGCAATTTCCGGGCTAGTAAATACTCCATTTGCTACTAAATCAGTGAAATCTAATACGGCTGTTTCCACCTCACGTCCCTTCAGTTCATCCCCAAAACTTTTGATTACTTCATCTGGTGCTATCTGTCGCAAAGATTGAGCACGGAGTATTAATAATAGTGGTGCTTCAGAGGTTTTGGCAGTTTTTGCCGCAGCCAGTGGTGGAATCGGTCGGGAGCGTAATAACCCGATTGTAAAGGCTGCTGCTGCATTGGCAGCATAGCTGTGCCAATTATCATTTTTTTGGTCATCAGCAAAATCACTTATGCCCCGAATTTCTAGAAAACGAGGAGGATTAGTATGGTTTGCCGCTGCCCGTGCTACTCCAGCACCCTCCATTGCTATAGCGAGGAGCTTTGGGCAATCCTGGAGCAAGCGTGGCACGGTTTCTGCGTCAGCAATTACTTTTTCTCCACTGGCGATAGGAGCAAAATGTACCTCTGGCAAGGCATTTTGTATTTGTACAGTTCCTGGACGCAGCACGTTTATCTGCCCTTTCCACTCACTTGCCTCGTATGCATAAGCGCGACCGTAAAGTAGGCGATCGCAAAGGAACTGTTCCGACCGACTCTGGTTGCCCTCAGTAGTCAACTTCGCCATCTCATAGTAGTAACATAACGTTGATACCACGACATCTCCCAGTTCTAGCTTGCCACGCACACCACCAGCAATTCCTACCATAATTACGTTAACTGGTTCCCAACGTTGGAGTAGTCTAGTAGTTGCCACAGCAGCTTCGTTATTACCCATACCCAATAATGCAACGAGGACTACTGTATAATATTCAGTTGAGCCTGGAATGCTAACACGCCCATAATAATACGTAAGAGGCTCAAAATCTTCCTGTACTACTTCATGATTATCTAGGCGCTCACGTACTGCATCCCTCTCAATTCTGAGTGCTGTAATGATAGCAAAATCAACGGAGTTGTTTCTCATAGTCACACTGTTAGGGACGCTGTACCCAAATAATTGATCAACTTAATTAACAATTTTGACGATTCTAGAGTATTTATGAGGTTGCTTAGATTTTAAGCCCCTGGTTGATATTCAACAGGAATAGGAATCGAGATAATGGCACAATGCATTGTTTAGGATTAGCATATTGTATAAAATTAGAGCTATTTTCCTATTGTGACAGTTTTTGTTTAATTTGCCACAATAAACTCTACACCCCTTTAAGAATATAAGTTGATCAAAGAAACTTCGATTCTGAAGGAGTTGATGAAAATTATCAACTAGGACAATACTATGAGTGATCAAAAATCAATGTTAGAAGTTTATCTTCAAGAATACGAAAAACTCAAGGAAGAGCAATCGCAAAGAATAGGCTTTAGGGATAATCTGCTTTATGTGACACTAGGCGTATTTGGTGCAGTTGTTTCATTTACAGTTTCCAATAAAGCCAATTATTATGCATTACTTGTAATTCCTTGGGTTTCTCTCATTTTGGGCTGGAATTATCTTGTTAATGACGAAAAAATTTCAGCTATTGGCAGATATATTCGCCTAACGCTAGCAGAAAAAATTAAAGAAAACACTGGTAATCCAGAGATTGAATCCATATTTGGCTGGGAAACAGCACACAGAAGTGATAACCGTCGTAAACGCCGCAAGATAGAGCAATTAATTATCGATGAAATAACTTTTGTGCTTTCGGGTATAATTGCATTGATAACTTTTTGGATTCTAGTATCAAATGCTCCTGTAGTTGTAAATATTCTTGGGGTTATTGAACTTGTACTTTTAATAATTTTGGCTGTAGAGATTTTCATTTATGCTGACTTAGCCAAGGGTAGATAGATGAACTTATGCCACTAATACAAGAATATGTAATCTGCTTCTCAAAAAGAAAGAGTAGATGTCTGAGCAATTTAAAGGATTAAGCGACTTAGAATTTAGAATGGGGGAGCAACGCGATTTTGTGAGATCGGATTTTCTGTGTCAATTACCAGGGCTTATTGTCAATAAACAGAGGTCGAAGTTCCATGTTTTTGGCTTTTCTAAGTAGCGATCGCCAACAAATCACGTAAAATATATTACCAATTTTTCACACCTCACAAAATCGCGTTGCTCCCCTTAGAATGGAAGTTGTTTGAGGATATTTTTCCAAGTGAACACAAAGGTGGTAGGGAAATACATTATGTTCCGTGCAGGGGCAGATATTAACGATTTTGGACTGTCATAGCGTTCAAGACCTGCCAAACGTCAGCCGTCTTTCGATGAAGGGCAAATTTTGACCCCCTAGGCATAGTGCGTTAGGAGCTTACGCTCACAAAAGGCAATACAATTGCCGTACTACTATGCCAACATACCTGTACTTTGGTGAAAACGAATTCTTTCTAACTCGCACCATCAAACAACTAAAAACCCACACTCTAGATCAACAATGGGCAAACTTCAACTATACAGAATACCCCCCAGAATCTAAAGAAACCATTCCTCAAGCATTATCCGATATCATGACACCACCAGTTGGGAGTGGAGGACGATTAGTACATTTGCCCAACAGCACATTACTGGGAGTTTGTTCAAAAGAAATTTTGTTGCAGTTGGAGTCCATTCTCCCCAAAATTCCCTCAACAAATACCCTCCTTATCACTAACACTCACAAACCTGACGCGAGAAATAAATCCGTCAAACTCCTACTGGAGTACGCACAGGTACAAGAATTTCCTCTCATTCCCCAATGGCAAACCCAAGCATTAATACAGCAAGCTCGTACTTTAGCTGACGAAGTAGGTGTAACACTCACCACCGATGCCTACACAGTATTGATTGATTACACAGGCAATCATACACAACTCATATTCACCGAACTAGAAAAGCTCAAAACCTATGCTTTGGGTAAAACAGTCAATGGGGATATGGTGAAAGAATTAATCTCAGAAAGTGCTGCTAATAGTTTACAACTAGCCAACGCCATTCGCTTGGGAAACATTGCTCAAGCATTAGAATTTGTTGAACGCTTAATTAACTGTAACGAACCAGCTTTAAAGATTACCGCTACCCTGACTACTACCTTTCGCACTTGGCTAACAGTCAAACAGATGATCATCACCGGGTGTCAAGACAACAATACAATAGTCCAACTCGCAGACGTGAAAAATCCCAAACGCTTGTATTACATCCGCCAAGAGGTTGCTAATTGTTGTGTAAACAGGCTGAAAAATAGTTTGAAAATGCTGTTGGAACTAGAGCTAATGCTCAAATCTGGTGTAGATGAAAAACTCGCCTTGCAAACTCAAATTATCAAACTTTGTTCGTAGGTATTACTTCTTGCAAATGCAATAAACACCTCGGAAATTTAACCTAAAACGCTCCGGTTCTTGGAGGGAGATTAAATTTCTGGAGATGTCTAATCAACAATTTCCAAAACTCAAAAAATGAAGCAACTTGATCTACTTCATCTTACAACAGACCTTTCTGTTTCTGAACCTTCTCAAAGTATAGATTCCGAATCTACACAGCCAATTGCAGAAAACTGGCAGTTATCAAAAATCATTGGTCAAAATTTAGCAGTATCTTTACTCAAAGGTGCAATTATACACAACCGAATTGTCCCCGCGTATTTGTTTACTGGAGCAGACGGAGTAGGAAAATCTTTAGCTGCTAAATGCTTTATCGCTGAAATTTTCAACATCCAAAACCTAGCTAACTGTCCTGATATTTTATGGGTTGAACCAACATACCTACACCAAAAACAGTTGTTAAGTGAAAGTGAAATAGCAGCTTCTGGGGTGCTGCGAAAATCTCCATCCCAAATTAGAATTGAGCAGATTCGAGAAATCACCCAATTTCTGGCCACCTCCCCTCTAATTGCACCTTACAAAATTGTGGTGGTAGAAAATGCTGAAAGAATGCAACCCACTGCTGCTAATGCACTCCTGAAAACCTTGGAAGAGCCAATATCCGGCACTATTATCCTCATTTCATCCCAACCCCAAAGGTTACTGGCTACAATTACCAGCCGTTGTCAACTGATTCCTTTCCAGCGACTAAACAACGCCCAAATGACCACAGTTTTAGAAAATGTGGGACGTTCTGAAATTCTCAATCACCAAAATGTTATACGGTTTGCCGGTGGTTCTCCTGGAATAGCGATTGCCTGCGGCACTGCGCTCGGCGCAATCGCTTACCATGATCAACTCCAATCTATCCCACAATCAATTTTGCAACAACTAATTCAACCACCTAGCGATCTGTTAACAGCGTTAAGTATCGCCAAAGATATTGAGGTGCAATTAGATTTTCATCAACAACTATGGTTGATAGATTACCTGCAATATTGCTGGAAAGAATTTCTCAGTGATCACAATTGGCTGTTAAAACTGGAAGATGCCAAAAACTCGCTGTTGAAAATGGCCTCTCCTCGATTGGTATGGGAAGTTTTATTATTTCCTGACTAACACCAAAAACTACATTTTTAACGCAATCTGTCTAAACATCATCAAAGATACCAAACCAAACAACATTTTTGGACAAAAGGATTGCGCTATGCGCTCTTGTGGTGAACTAAATCAAACAAAAAACCATGAGTGCCATTATCAATAATTACCGTCAATTGGATGTAGCATTTCTCCTACTCAATGACTTGACAACAAAACTCCGCACGGCTGGAGCAAGAATCTCTGTTAGGAAAGTGGGAAATTTCCACAGAATCACCGTTTTGAAAGAACCTACTGTAGCCAGTATTGAGCAAATTCTCAGTTACACAAGTGGGGAAACAGAAACTCCTAAGCTCAACAGTAGTGATGCAATTACTTCACCCTCTGAAAGCACTCCGTCACCAGATGATGCTGTTAGTGAAACAGGTAGTAATACAACGCCTACCGTAAACGAAGAGATTGAGGATAACTCAGTAGCAGATGCGATCGCTTTACCTGAATCACCTGAATCTATTACACCACCAGATGATACTCCTAGTAAAGATGGTGCTAATACAGTACCTAACATAAACGAAAAAATTGAGGATAGCTCAGTCCCGGAAGCGATCGCTTTACCAACATCATCTGAATCTAATTCCTCAACAGATGATACTCCTAGTGAAGATGGTGCTAATACAGTGCCTATCTTAAACGAAGATATTGAGGATAACTCAGTAGTGGATGCGATCGCCTTACCAGAATTACCTGAATCTACTTCCTCAACAGATGATACTCCTAGTGAAGCTAGTAACGATACTGTAACTGTGGTGAGTGATGATATTGATCATAGCAGTGACAGTAATGATATTATTCCCTGCGATAGAGCCGAACTAATCACCGATTCCAGTGATTCTCCTACACCTGATCACTCTTCCTCAGAAGTAACAAATATTCCCAATTCTCCAGAGTTAGCAAGTTTGGAAGATTTGCAATCACTAACTCTAAAAAGACTAAAGGAGTTAGCTAAATTGCACAAAATCCCTGGTTTCTCTCGCATGAAAGAAGAGAAATTAGTAACCAAACTGCATGGTTTAGCAACCAAAGAACAAATTTTGTAATAGTCATCAACCTCAAATCTCTAGCAGATTTGGGGTTATTTTTTACGCAGTTTTTCCCCAATGCAACAAGTAATCAATGCGCTAGGCGCAATCAGTGGGCTTGTATCCCAAAAAGCCTCAAATCAGCCTTTAGCAAATCATTCGTTTAGTTGCATAACCAAGAATGCGCTATCGCGCTAATACCGTGAAAAACATTGATTACCCAAGGAAAATAATATGACTCAGCAATACGTCAATAAAGTTGATTTAGTTGGTCGCGTTGGTCAAACACCTGATGTTCGCTATTTTGAATCAGGTGCAATGAAAACATCCTTGACTCTTGCTGTCAAACCTCCCTACAGAAGTGAAAATCCCCTCTGGTTTGATTTAGAACTTTGGGGAAATATTGCACAAGTAGCAGCAGACTGGGTTCAAAAAGGTTCGACTATTGGTATCACCGGTGAAATAGTCTTCGACAGATGGATAGACAAAAACACAGACGAACCCAGACAAAAACCCATCATTCGTGTCAGCAATCTAGAACTGATCAGTTCTGCTCAACGTAAGGACTCAAATGAAACCAGTGAAGACCAAGATTCCATAATTAACGCCAATTTCTAGAAAACTAACCACATCCCGCAGCATCAATTTTGTCTGTGGGATGTTGTGGTTGAAAAGCGCAAAGCGCAATTTTAATGAACAATTGACAATTTCATCACAAGGAATAGACCATGATTAACTCAACTCAAACCATTCGACTCCTCACTATTGATGAAGCTTTTGACAGTCAAGGTGTAAAGATTGTCTATGGTGAATGTGTTTTCTCCTATTATTCAAAAGATGGCGTAGTGGAAGACACAATTCCCTACAGAACCAAAGGAGCAGCCGCAGTTTCCATTGCTGAATCTGGAATTAATGCTACTGGTATCGCTATGGGTTATTTGGATATTAACGTGGTGGATAGCGGTAAGGGATATAAGGAAAAGAAAACTGCCTTGGTTATCCGCACGTTCATCTGCACTACCACTGGTAATCGGAATCCTATACCAACTGCTACACCTGTTGTTCAAGCAACTCCACAGGAAAATACTCAACAGTTAGTTGGTGCTGGTGTAGCTACAGCATCTAACAACGGACATTCTCGGAATACTAATATTTCTCACATTCCCTTTTAATGATCTTACTTCTGGCTACTTTGCCAGAGGTATTTTTTTTCTGTGGGCAGATAATTTTTTTCACTTATCAGTGCTAGGCTATGACTTCAATGATAGATGTAGGAATTGTTATTTTTTTAACCCATGTTTTGAGCAATAGTCTACAGGTTACAGCAACAGAGAAAATTTCTGTTTCAAGATTCGGTTAATTCTCATATATTGATATATGATGCAAATAGAATAAATATTAGACTTGTTAGAAAATAGATAGTGAAAATCGCTGAAATGCTTTCCGGGAAAGGAATTAAAGGATTTTAAGGGTTATTGCCCAACAACTCTAATATATTCTTAAATCATATATCAATATATGATGTAGAAAATCCGATATATGATACTCACATAACATCAAAAAAATAGTCATGCAAATTAGATTAGCTGTAATAAGTAATGCCGGAGGAAGTGGTAAGACAACCCTTTCTGTCCATCTAGCTCATGCTCTGGCAAAACGCAAGTATAACGTAGCACTGTTTGACCTTGACCCGCAAGGGTCGCTGACACTGTTTTGTGGTTTAAATCAACCAGAACCAGAACATACTTTAGCTGCTGTCCTCAAAGAGAATTTTGATGGTAACTGGCCGTTGACACCCTGCTGGAGTGAACACACCGATAAAGTAGTTATTTGTCAGGGTGGTATGGTTCTCACCCAAACAGCAGATGAATTAGTTTTACACAAACGAGGAGCTTATTTATTAGGCGATCGCCTAACAGACTATCCTCTAGAACATGATTTGATGATCTTTGATTGTCCAGCTACCCTGGGTCCCTTACCTTTAATGGCACTAGCAGCCAGTACACACATAATTATCCCTGTCCAGCTAGAGCCAAAATCCATTCAAGGAGCGGCTCATTTACTGGAATGGTATTACTACCATTGCAAGCATTTACGCTTAAAACCCACACCAGAAATTCTCGGCTTTGTTCCCAACCAATATGATGCTCGACGTGCAGCACATAGACAAATGTTGGCTGCATTACCATCTCAGTTAGAGCAGATGAATATCCATGCTTTTTCAGAAATTCGGGATAGTGCTGAATTTGTTAACGCCAGTGGACAAGGATTACCATTAGCTATTCACCGCCCCAGTCATCAAGCAAAGGATGACTTTAAAGAAATTGCTTCAAAATTAGCCACTTTAATTGGCAGCAAGAGTAAAGAAAGCGTGAAAGTTTAACTAATCTGTCGCACCCAAAAGTTGTACCTTTTGGATTTTGGCTACAAGTTTTAAATCCTCTCCCCTGCTCAATCATTGTCTCAATGTGCAAATTAAATCTGTGCTAATTTATGACCACTCGTAAATCTCCTGACCTCACGAACTATTTTTCAGGCGCAAAGCAATCCCAACAATTATCAGAAGCTGAGGCAGAAATTCAACGCCTAAAAGCCGAAATAGAAGAACTTCGCTCTCAAGGATCAAGTGAGTTAGAAATACAGCTACAAACTCTCAGAGCGCAACTTCAGTCACAATCAGGTATCCAATCTATTTCTTTAGAAAAAATTCAAGCCAACCCAGAGCAACCGAGACAAACATTTTTATCAGAAAGTATTGAGTCTATGTCTCGTTCTCTGGTATCAGATGGACAACTAGAACCAATTATTTTAATTCAACGGGAACACTTAGTTATCTTTGATGGTGAACGACGTTGGCGCAGTGCTAAAAATTTGGGTTGGGAAAATCTGCAAGCTGTGATTATTCCTGAACCTGATGCTTTGCACCGTAAAGCTTTAATTACTTCTTTACATCGGGAAGACCTCAATCCTCTGGATAAAGCTGAAGCTATTGTGCGGGAGTTGGCAATTAATACTGGTTTAGAACCTCAAGATATTCCCCGGATTCTCTCAACGGTAGTACGACGGTTGAATGCACAAAAACGAATGAATTCTGTTGTTGGACTGATTACGGTAACACCGGAAGAACAACAACAAGGTTTAGCTGTTTTGGACTTAGATGAACGCGAAGCGGCAATTTTCACTGTACTTTTAGATTTACAACTCAATCCCGCTTCTATTGATGCCAATATTTTTCCTATGCTTTCTTTAGCGGAAGACTTGAAAGCTGCAATTAGGTCTTCTGGTCTTAAAGGTGTTCATGCCATAGCGTTACAAAAACTGTCAGCAAAAAATTTGGGAGTGCCAGAATTAGAAGCAGAAGAAATTAGAATCAACGTCACGCAAAAGGTGTTAGCAGAAAAATTATCTGTGCAAAAAACACGGCAATTAGTAACTGAGGCGATCTCCTTACAAAGTACGGACGCTGAAAAAATCGAAAAACAAGTTAAACCAATGACTACGGCAACACGCTCTTTGTATAAAGTTTCTGGGGACGCGTTGAAGAAAGTTGAGGTTTCGCAATTAATGGAGTTTCAGGAAGTCCTTCGCAAGAAACTGGCAGAGATTGAAGAAGTAATCCAGGAAAAAGCTGTCAACGATAATAAAGTTTAAAATGTTCAATTGAATTTGAAAGTAAGGTTATAAATGTCAGATAATAAGTTGCGTTTAAAACTGGGAGTACATAAGTACCAAGACAGAAATAATGACATATTGATTATTGACCAATTCTTTGCCAGTCAAGGATTTCAGCCCAATTTTTGTGTAATTAATTTTGTCCAATTACTTACTGCTTGTGAAATTCCATAAGCTCATAGAAAAAATGATTGATTACTCCGAAAAATTCCGAAAATTGCTGTAAATATAGTGTTTAATAAGGAGAAAGGTTAGTTGCATGGTGGAAAAGTATGGTAGAACCGATATTTACAACACTACTCACTTCATCTGTAGCAGAAGTTGTTGTTAAGACTGTTGGTGATATTCTTGGTAAGTTCATTGACATCTATCAAGAATCCGAAGCAAGTCGGCTTCGGTTGGAGGAAATGACCCAAGCAAGTCGGCTTCGGTTAGAAGAACTCCAAGAAGAAACCGAATACAGTCTTATTAAATCTCTCGCAAATTCTGAAATTAGAATTAATGAACAGCAAATTATTGAGCATTTAAGGGCAAGTTACTCTATCGCAACAAATAGAGCTTTAAAGGTTTTAAACTCAGAATACGCAAACAGCCCCTTTTTAGATGGGACAGAGACAACTCACGAAAGACTAAAGGCGTTATATGAGGAAACAAAATTGCCAATTATTTTAGTATCGCCTTTTTGGGATGATACTAAATCTATAGAGTTAAACGATAAAGGTGGCTATGTAGATTTCCGCAATGCTTTCAATAATTCTTATCTCCAAGCCTCTTGGAAAAACTTAGCATCTAAACAAGATGGTTATTTGAAGCGACCTTTGTATTATACAGATCGGGATGTAAACTATATTTATAGTAACTTATCAGATATTCCGATTATTTTGATACATGGAACAATTCAAGGAGTTAATACACAACAATACAATATCCAAAGAATTTATCCTCATGTTACTTTTTGGAATTTATTTCCACAACAACAGGATAGATATACAAGTTTAGATTTGAAGTTTTTACCATTGCAATTACCAATAGGCAGTAATTCTTCGACTGATATTGATCTCCAGACAGGAGAATACAGTCTAGATTTGCAAGATAATGTAGGAAAATATCTAACTAAAGCAATTGGCTTATTAAGTTCTTTTTACCATTTATATCATTTTGAAACTCGTCCAAATTTGCAACAATTTCAGTTAGACAATATACTCGAA
>NZ_JADEWA010000648.1:0-2155 GCF_015207865.1 Dolichospermum sp. LEGE 00246 | reverse complement strand
AAGCCTAACAAGCTCTTATAACAGGTCGAAGCTAACATTACCCCAGAAATGGGAGTTGGTTTCCAGGTTCCAATCAAAAATCTGGTTTCAATTTTAATATCCACAGCGGTTAAAACCGCTCGTGTCGTTTCCCTCTCAGGTCTAAAGACGCTGAGTTTCCCACTTACCGGGTATTCTTATGATAATGCCATGAACAAAACTGTTGAAGTCCATTCCAGTGTATCGGCACTCGTTCAACGGGCGCTAGAATTGATACTGTCGAAAGCGGAAACTGCTATTAGCGAACGGGGGCAATTTACAATTGCTTTGTCAGGGGGCAGTACACCAAAACCTTTGTATGAGGCGATAGCTAATCAAAAGTTGCCCTGGGATAAAATTCATGTATTCTGGGGAGATGAGCGTTATGTACCAGCAGATCATCCTGATAGTAATGAACTGATGGCGAGACGTGCATGGTTAGATCAGGTGGCACTTCCCAAGGCGAATATTCATGCTATCCCTACTTTATCTGCTAACCCAGAGGTAGATGCAGCTAAGTATAACCAGCATCTGCAAACATTTTTTAATTCGGCATCGGGAGAGTTCCCAGCATTGGATGTAGTTTTACTGGGAATGGGTGATGATGCCCATACTGCATCTTTGTTTCCCTACACGGAAGCTCTCAAGGTGAGCGATCGCCTAATTACTGTTGGTAATAAAGATGATAATCTCCGCATCACTTTTACTTACCCATTTATTAACGCGGCTCGCAGTGTGATTTTTATGGCTGCTGGTGCTAATAAAAGACCGGCTTTAGCCCAAGTTTTTGCACCGGTAGCGGATGATTTCGCCTATCCATCACGGTTAATTCGTCCCCAAGGAGAACTCTATTGGTTGCTAGACGCAGCGGCTGGTTTGGAACTCTAACGTTGACTATGATTTTTGAGATTTGGTTGATTGAGATGATGAAGAATCATCACCAATGATCAACTTGTCCTCACTGTAAGTAATTTTTAGCATCACTAGCTAAAGTTACTTATGTGCTTGTCAGTAATATTTTTACAACGACCTTCACTAAGGCTTAAATCCATGATCGTCTGCCCTAATTGCAATCATCCTAACCCAGACGGCGCTGTTCAATGTGAAGCTTGCTATACGCCGTTACCAGCTACAGCTAGTTGTCCTAATTGTGGAGCAACTGTACAGTCAGATGCTGCTTTCTGTGGTCAGTGCGGTTACAATCTCCATTTTGGTGCTACTCTTGCAGTCGCCTCAACTGGTGCTGTTAATCCTGTGCCAGCACCAGTGGTCGCTCCTGACTTAATGATGCAACTGCTACAGCCTGATGTGTTGGAAGTTGCGCCCCGATCTAATCCGACCGTATCTGCACCTGTAGCACCTGAACCAGAAGTTTATATTCCGCCTGTACTGACTCCTGCACCTGCACCTATGGCTGTAGTTCAGGAACAAGCTGTTTATGTTCCTTCTGTACCTGCACCTGTAGCACCTGAACCAGAAGTTTATATTCCGCCTGTATTGACTCCTCCACCTGCACCTGTAGCACCTGAACCGGAAGTTTATATTCCGCCTGTATTGACTCCTGAACCTGTGGCTATGGATACAGTACCAGGATCTGAGCCTTATATTCCACCTGCTTATGTACCCCAGATAGATCCTATATCTATTCCTGAAGTTGCTCCAGTCGCACCATCAGGAAAGGTGGCAAATACTCAATTACAACAGATCGTAGCGCGATTATTCCATGTTCAAGCTAATCAGGAAATAGAATTACCACAAAATCTCTCGGTTGTGCATATTGGTAAGCCTAATGATCGTGTTCCTCCAGATATAGATGTTTCGGGATTCCCAAATTCGGAGATTGTTTCGCGGATTCATGCGGATATTCGGATTGAGGGAGATGCTTGTTATATAGAGGATGCAAGTAGTTCTAATGGTACTTACATTAATAACTTACCTCTGTTACCTGGTAACAGACATCGCCTCCGTCCAGGCGATCGCATTAGCTTGGGTAAGGGAGATTTAGTTACTTTCTTGTTTCAACTTTCTTAGGAACAGGTAATGGGTAATAGGTAATGGGTAATAGGTAATAGGTAATGGGTAATAGGTAATGGGTAATGGGTAATGGGTAATGGGTAATAAATATTTCCCCCTGCCC
>NZ_JADEWA010000647.1:0-2162 GCF_015207865.1 Dolichospermum sp. LEGE 00246 | reverse complement strand
ACTATAATCAGTCCTTAACTTCCTTAAATTCATTATTTTTTTTTAGTTATACTCAACACGGTTGGGACATGGACTTTGACGAAATTACGAAAAACCTTAATTTGTAGGGGTTTAGCACTGCTAAACCCTTACCCACAGATCAAATGAATAAGCCGTTTTGAGTATAAATTATGAAAATCCCCAGAAATCGCCAGACATACTTATTAACCGAGTCAGGTGAGGAAAAAATAATTAATACCCTTAGTAAAAACTACGTTAATCTACGCAATAGAATTACATGGATACAGAAACAGGTGGAAAACACTGGTGAAAGTATAAGTAGCAATACGATTCGTAAAATTTTAACAAAGCAGAGTGTTGAAGAATATGTAATTCAGTCCGTATTTAAGGCATTGAAAATATCATACAAGCGTCACATAGACAGCATTCTAGTTTCAAAAGATATAAGTAGTGCGAAGAGTTGCTATCAAAACTTCTTGTCTTTTGAAAACAAAAGTCCTAATTTTTTTGGCAGAGATGATGACGTAGCAAAGCTTAATACTCTAATCAATCAACATCAAAAAATGATTGTTATTCAGGGACCAGGAGGACTAGGTAAAACAACTTTAGCTAGGCAATACTTAGATAATCAAGGGTTTGATTTAGTTTTATCCCTAGAAATGGCTAGGGAGGCAGAGAACATCACTAGCGTAGAAAGCGTAGTTGAAGAATGGCTGCAACAATACTTTGAACAAGAACCAGGAAGGGAATTTGGTATTACACTCGCAAGATTAAAAAAACACTTGCAAAATCGCCAAGTCGGGATATTAATTGATAACTTAGAACCCGCACTAGATAAACATGGTAGATTCATTCAAAATCATAGTCTTTATCTAGAATTATTCAGGGTTTTAGCTGATGTAACTGTCCAGTCATTTACGATAATTACTAGTAGAGAACATTTATTTGATGACCGTGTTGATATAATTTATCATTATTATTTAAGTGAATTAAGTGTATCAACGTGGCAAGAATTTTTTGCATTTCACGAAGTTGAGGTTGATATTTCTTTACTAGAAGAAATGCACATAAAATATGGGGGTAATGCAAAAGCTATGCACGTCCTAGTTGGATCAATAAAAACAGATTATCAAGGAGATGCAACTGCTTATTGGCAAGAAAATTGTACTTTGGTGGAAAGAGGATTAAAAAATTTAGTTGTTAACCAATTTAACCGATTGCAAAGTTTAAATCCAAATGCTTATAAATTACTGTGTCGGTTAGGGTGTTATCGCTATCAAGATATACCGCAAGTTACTGAAGATGCCTTACTGGCTTTGTTGTGGGATATTCCTGACCAGCAACAGTGTATGTATGTAATTAGAAGTTTAAAAAGTTTGCGTTTGTTTGAATTTGCTAAGGGGAAGTATTGGCTGCATACACTGATTAAAGAAGAGAGCATAAAAAGGTTGAAATCAAGTCAAGAATGGGAAGAAGTTAACCGAAAAGCAGCCGAATTTTGGAGAGGTAGTGTGAAAAATATTCGCACAATGGAGGATGCTAAGAAAGCGTTTGAAGCCTATTATCATTATGAATGTATTCATGACTTTGAACAATCTGGATATATAGTTATAGAACGGAGAAATGGTTGCTGGTCATTTGATGAAATGCTGGCTTTTTCTTACTACCGAATGGGAGCATTAACACAAGTAATATCTATCCTGAATTTCCTCAAAGAAAAGGTAGAATCTGAATATCTACTAGCAAGTATTTATAGTATTGAAGGCATAATAAATTTAGTGTCAGGAAATATGCGTATAGGGATTAATTATCTGAATCAATCACTAGCAATAGCAAATTGTATTTTAAATAATTTTGAAAATCATCAAATAGATATAAGTTATGATGAGATTATATTATTGATAGTCAAAAATCAAATCCATTCATCCTTTTACTATATAGACAGTTGGGAACTGGAAGCAGCCATAGATATTTTAGAACCGACCAAATCATGGATAGAAACCATAGTACAAAAGGGAGATAAAAATTTAAAGTTAAAAATAGAAAAATATCAAGTAACCGTGTGGCTACATTTAGCTTTGTTATACTCATACTTTAATGCAGGAGAAAAATACACTTTTCCTAAATCTTTTGCTAAAAAAGTATATTATTCGTTTTTCACA
>NZ_JADEWA010000646.1:0-2172 GCF_015207865.1 Dolichospermum sp. LEGE 00246 | reverse complement strand
CAAACAACTCAAGATAGCCTATTTGAAGGCAATGAGACTTTCACTGTGAGTTTAAGCAATCCTAATAATGGTGCGGTTGTTAGTTCTACCAACGCTACAGCGAAAGGAACAATTAATAATGATGATGATGCTGCGTCTAACAAAAAACCAAATCTGCAAAGCTTCACCCAAAATGGACAAGAAGATCAAATAATTAGTTTTGGTATTGGAGACTTCAAAGACAAGGGTAAATACCAAGACGAAGACAATAATGATTTAATGGCAATTAAGGTAATAAGTTTACCAACCGCTGGAAGCCTGACTTTTGTTGATGGTCAACAAGTGACTGTCAATCAAGAGATATCAGTTGATGACCTAGCTAATCTGCGATATAATCCCGTTCTTAATGCTAATGGTAATGTTGCCACATTGACAGTAGCAGCGATTGATAATGGTACTCCAAAAGTAGAATCTGATCCTGCTACAATCACAATCAATCTGACTCCGGTAAATGATCCTCCCGTTGCACAAAATGATCAATTATCTGTCAGTCAAGGAAGTGCGGGAACTATCAACCCTTTAAACAATGATAGTGACCCTGAAGGAGATAGTTTAAAGCTCACCGGCAAAACCGACGGTAAATATGGCAAAGTTGATATCAATGGCAATAATTTGACCTATACGCTGTCAGATGCCAATTATTTGGGTAATGATGTCTTTAGTTACACTGTCTCTGATGGTGATCTTTCCGCAAGCGCTAATGTTAGGGTAACGGTTACGGGTAAAGCTGCAACTGATACTGTAGCACCAACTCAGCTAATCCCAATTGCTCCTGATGATAAACTGATTCCCAAGGAAGCAGGTACATTAACTGGTATTGTTGATAAATTGGGCTACGAATTTCCTAATAACTACAACCCATCCCTTGTCAAAAACTCCCTGCAAAATGCCCTAAATCAGACCACCGCAGCTTTTAATAATCTGTTCGGTCTATATGAGGTGGATGATGCAACGGGGTCTGTAAATGGCATTAAACCCGGAGAAACCGGTTATGCGAAAGCCGCTTTGGGTAAAGTGGTAAATAACTTTATTGCGCGGGTAGGGGGTTCAAGTAGTGGTGCTGCGAGTGATGTCGTTGTCAGTGGTGGTAAAATCTATTCTCCCTTTGTGATTGCTAATGGTGGTAACTTCTCCGGTAATCTTCAACAAGCGATTAATGCTTTCTTTGCTGCGAACCCTAATAATAGTCCGGCTACCGCGCAAAATTACACGACTTTACCTGTAGCCTATTTTAGCTTTGGGGTAGCTAACCCGGACGGTGCGGCTCATTTAAGAAGTTTTGGGAATAATACCTTTGGTTTTGAAGATCTACCTGCGGGTGTGGGGATAAGTGACTACGATTTTAATGATGCGGTTTTCTCCTTTGGAACGCAAATTTAATAACCTGCAATTCTGATTTAACCTGAAATGGTGCGTTACGCTGTCGCTAACACACCCTACTTTTGCACTTTATTTAATTCATATTCCTTTGGAGCGATAGCGTAAGCCTATTTGATTCTCCGGGTAGGGATATTACGGGATACAAGGGTACTTTATCTACTAAGCTGTTGTGCATTTAGTTTGTATAATTCTAGCGGGCAAGATGCCCGCACCACAAAGTTCAAGTAAATTATGGTTAAGCTGTTGTGCATTTAGTTTGTATAATTCTAGCGGGCAAGATGCCCGCACTACAAAGTTCAAGTAAATTATGGTTATCAAATTTAGCTGCGTAACAGCTTAGTAGCTTTGTGACTGTTTAAGCTACGTAGCGGTAATATTGCAAGAGTCAGATACCCGATTTCTCTAAGAAGTCGGGTATCTTGTTGGTAACAAAGCCGCTTCTCCTTCACAAGGGGGTAAAATAGTAAAATGACAGATGCTACTGTTATTGTCCCCAAAATAACTATCACGAAAATATATGACAACCAACCCACCAATTCTCACTTATACTCTGGAAGAAATATTATCTCGTTTGGATCAAAAGATAGAGAAGCAATTTACCGAAGTTAACCAAAAAATGGATCGGCAATTTGCTGAAGTCAATCAGAAAATGGAGAAGCAATTTGCTCAAGTCAATCAAAAACTAGAAATTATTGATGGTAGACTAAATAAACTGGAAATTGGACAGGCAGAATTATCAGGGGAAATTAAAAC
>NZ_JADEWA010000645.1:0-2172 GCF_015207865.1 Dolichospermum sp. LEGE 00246 | reverse complement strand
CCTGCCCCCTGCCCCCTGCCCCTCTGCCTCTATCTCTGGCGTTGCCTATGGTAGTTACGCCCGTGTATTGCTGTCACCCATTCTTGACCAGTTGCAACAAAAGGAGGTGATTAACACTGATAATCAAGGCAATATGCGCCTAGAGGAAGAACCGGAATTACTGTGGGAGGCTGTAAGGCTTGCCCATACTCTCGTTTCCCAGATTAAGTCTGGGCAGTAACGCTCCAACCATGTCTCTAAAAACGTCAAGTCACCAATAGAAAGCATGACGATTACAGAAGATCTCCAAAAGTTGTTAGATATTTTGCCTCAAGACCTCCAAGAAAAATTAGAGAATCATCCGAAAGGGGATATTTTAGTTGAGGTAGTCTTGGATTTAGGCCGTCGCCCTGAAGCTCGGTTTCCCCATGCAGCGGAGTATCTGAGCGAAACACCGGTCACTCAAGCACAGATAGATGATTGCATTCAACGAGTTGGAAATTTTGGGGGGGATAATCGGGCTGGAATTGAGAAAACTTTGCATCGGATCAGTGCTATCCGCAACCGTAGTGGTAAGATTATTGGCTTAACTTGTCGTGTCGGCAGGGCAGTATTCGGAACAATTGCCATGATCCGCGATTTGGTGGAAACTGGTCAATCAATTCTCATGCTGGGTCGTCCCGGTGTTGGTAAAACTACAGCTTTAAGAGAAATCGCCCGCGTGTTGGCGGATGACTTACATAAGCGAGTGGTGATTATTGACACATCTAACGAAATTGCTGGGGATGGTGATGTTGCTCACCCAGCTATTGGTCGTGCAAGACGGATGCAAGTTTCTAAGCCAGAGTTACAACATCAAGTCATGATTGAGGCTGTGGAAAACCATATGCCAGAAGTCATTGTCATTGATGAAATTGGTACAGAACTGGAAGCTTTAGCAGCCCGGACAATTGCCGAACGCGGGGTGCAATTGGTGGGAACTGCCCACGGTAATCAGATTGAAAACCTGATTAAAAATCCTACTCTGTCGGACTTGGTTGGGGGAATTCAGGCTGTGACGCTGGGAGATGATGAGGCGAGACGGCGTGGTTCGCAAAAGACGGTTTTGGAACGCAAAGCTCCGCCTACTTTTGAGATTGCTGTGGAAATGTTGGAACGGCAACGCTGGGTAGTTCATGAGTCTGTGGCTGATACGGTTGATACGTTGTTACGTGGTCGTCAACCTACTCCACAAACTAGAACTGTTGATGATCATGGCAAGGTTGGTATTGTTAGACAGTTGGCTGTAGTCAATGGTGGCAATGGTAATGGTCACGTTACTAATGTGGAAGAATCTTTCCTCTCTGCTAAACCTAATGGTTGGCGTTCTTCTGGACAAATGGTGGCTTTACCACCTTTATCTCTGGATAGAGAAAGACCAACGGGACGCAGTGAATTTGACCGGTTGTTGGATGAATCTTTCAATTACTCGGAAAGTTTTGATTTTGCCAGCCGTAAACAAGCAGGTCCCAATGGGGAAGATTTACCATTGCATATTTACCCCTATGGGGTGAGTCGTCACCAATTGGAACAGGTGATTAATGTGCTAACTTTGCCAGTGATATTGACCAAAGACTTAGATAGTGCAGATGCTATTTTGGCATTGCGATCGCACGTCAAAAATCACGCTAAGTTAAGACAAATGGCTAAGGCTCGTCATGTACCCATTCATGTGATCAAGTCCAGTACAATTCCCCAAATTACTCGCAGTCTCCGCCGCTTACTGAATATTGATGATCCGGATATTGGCGATGACCGAGAATTACAACTGTTATTACACAACGGTAGTGATGATGAAATGGACGCTTTGGAGGAAGCTAGACTTGCTGTAGAGCAGATTGTCATCCCTAAAGGTCAGCCTGTGGAGTTACTACCCCGTTCTTCCCAAGTGCGAAAAATGCAGCATGAGTTGGTAGAACATTATCGCCTCAAATCCGATAGTTTTGGCGACGAACCTAATCGGCGGTTAAGAATTTACCCGGCGTAGGTTGTTGATAAATTTCCCCTGAAAGGATTGTTTTTACATCTTTTCAGGGGATTTTTTTAGGGATAGCCTGCGTGGCGTTAGCCATACTTCTAGTAGTTCGTCAAATTTATTTTGACGGGTAATGAGCGGAAAAAACTTCTGTTCTCCCCTACCTCCCCTACCTCCCC
>NZ_JADEWA010000644.1:0-2177 GCF_015207865.1 Dolichospermum sp. LEGE 00246 | reverse complement strand
ATCTCATTCAAGTGCATACCGCTATAATTAAATAATTAAATAAAATTTAAGGGGGGAAGCATACCAAATTCAGGTTCTATATTTGATAAATCTGGATCAATTATTTTCGGTATTTCCTGATTTCCTGTTTCCTGGAGTTTATCAATATTTTCCTCTATTAATAACCGCAAATTAAGAGTCAGAGAACTAAATCTATAGCCTTCTCTAATATCCTCTACCCAAGTTTGAATAATGTTGTTGAGTTGATGATCTTTAATTGCTGAGAGGCTGAGATTTTGTAAGGTTGTGCGGATATCTTCTTTGATAGCGGGGGTAAAAATCTGTTCTGGCATATCTTCTTGATTTGGGGTTAAATCTAAGGTGTAAGTATATTGATCTGGGGAGTTTTTAACTTGGAGATTAAATGTATATTTAACCATTTTTGGTAACAGTTTTATCTTTAACTTCTATAGTGATTTGTCCTAATTTCCGGGTATCACCGACTTTTAAATCTTGACTGGTTTTTTTCATGTTTTTTATAATTGCATATTCTTGATCAAATTGCATAATAATGTTTTCTCCTTCTTTAAAAATTTTAGCAGTAATCGGTGTAAATCCATCGGAGGCATTTAAGGGAATTTCTACATTTAAGGAACTACCAATTAAAATTGGCTTTGTCCCTAATAAATATGTGGTTTGTTCCGTTGCAGTCCAATTTACTAATAAATAGGGTTGTGATTCTAACTGCTTTTGTTCTATCCAAGCTATCATTAAACCAGTGAAAAATCCTATAATAGACGTACCGGATAAACGCCCCAAAACATCGCCGAAAATACTGGCTGTAATTAAGAAACCACTACCACCAATTCCTCCCCCAATTGTTCCACCTAATAAAGCATTTTTTAGTTTTAAATTGGGAACAAAAAACCTAGTTCCTACTCCTACTAATGCACCGACAATTACCCAGCCGGCAATTCTGCCAATTATTTCTAAAACAGCTATATTAGAGAGAGGTAAAAATACAATTTGTCCGGTTGCACCTGCTATCATTCCCGCAGCCAGACTACCACAAATACTAATAATACCTTTATTTGTTGTTAATAAGGGAAGGCGCATATAGCGGTTTTGTCCCATAATTAAAGCTAGGTATATTCCCATAGCTAAAAATGCTGTCCAACCACCCATGCGTAATACTAAATAGGTGATGGTGTAGTTTTCGCTGGAATCCGATTCAACTAATTGTTTATAAATTGCAGCTTCTGCGTTGCGAAAGGCTTGCTCAAATTGACCGGAATTAGCATAAAATACTAATGAGCCATTGCCTGTAATTTGAGTTAAATAATTTATATCTGCATCCCCTGTAGCAACTGAAATTAGTTTTACTCCCATGTTTCTGGCAGCTAGGGCTGAACTATAAGCAAAATCCGGATCATTTGGGACACCGTCAGTAAATAAGATGATATTGCGATTTAATGCAGTTGTTTGTAATTCTCCAATGGCTGCGTTGATACCTTCAGCCATTGGTGTACTCCCATTTTCTGATAGAGTATCAATGGCATTTTTTAAGGTGTTAGCGTCCTTTGTGAGTGGGGTAGCGGTTTTAATTTCTAGTCCAAAACTGACTACTGCTAGTTGATCTTTTTGTAAGTCACGACGTTCTATAAATTTGCTGGCTGCTGTTTTGACTTCTGTTAATTTTCCATCACTCATACTTGAGGATGCGTCAACTAATAAAACTATGGCTTGGGGAGTGACGGGGACGGATGGGTTTGGTTTAGCTTTGGTTAAGGCTAAAAATGGTTCTCCTAATAGGATTGCGGCTGTCAGACATCCACTAGCACCGTATAATCCAAATAGTAGGGGTTTGTTGTTTTTAAAGCGGTTAAATAGGTTAAAGTTTCTCATTTTTTAATTAAATTTAGATATTCCATTAGCTTTGTCAGTCATCCTGTCGTAAACCATACGTGATATTTCCGGAAACAACGTTTTATCTTTATAAAAACTTGGATCATCTCCGAAAACAACTAATATATATTTAGATTTTTCATCAGGACTAACTATAATAGCCGCATCATTACGAGTTTTGGAGTTCCAGCCCATTTTTGAATAAAATTTGATATTTTGAGGTAGTTTTTCACCTAAAAAACCCTCAATAGCATTAAATTCTTTATTTTTCCAAGCTACTGGTGATAAATCTC
>NZ_JADEWA010000084.1:0-15001 GCF_015207865.1 Dolichospermum sp. LEGE 00246 | reverse complement strand
TCTAAATTCTTACTTGTCCCATACCCATAGCTGTTTTCCGTCCGACTCCAGAAAAGACAGCGAAGTTAGCTAAAACAGTGGCAATTCTGGCTTGTTCGGGGTCTGGAAACCGATATTTTACCCAGCCAACAGTACCAATTTCTGCACCAGCTTCCATCTTTAAAGCATGGGTTTTCAGTTCAAAAGCAGAAACTAAACCCTGCCATTCAACTTGAGGAAATTGTAATTCTGCGGGTGCAAATCTATTCCAACGACGGAGTAAACTGTTGAATACTAAATCGGGTAATGGGAAAGGTTGGATATTTTGATTCTGTTTAAAACTGGTGGGGGAGAGAAATTGTAATTCAATTACATTTTGTGATGGTATCTCTAACAGTTTCTCAAAGTTACTAGATTGATAAATATTTATCCACTTGCCTAATTTACAAGATATTCCTGCTAATGTAATTTCACCACCTAAATTGTTATTTAATCCCCACAATAAAGGTGCTAAAAGTTCTTGTTTTAACAGCGTAATTCTCAATCGTATTCTTTGCGGGGAAGTGTACTCTATTCCTATCGTCATTGGCAAAGTATCTTGTTGATGCAAATTCTCCGCGAGAATAGGATCTGCATTAGCAATCCATTGAAAACATTGAGCATGAATAGCCCTTCCTAATGTTGCTGGTAATGGTGCAGTAGCAGAAACGGAAATGAGAATTACATGAAGGTTATGAGAATCAACTTCAACACCTGTTAATTGATATGAATTATTTTGCCAATCCAGGGTAATTTCTTTACCAATAATTCGCTGACAGATTGATTCCATCAGTTGGGGATATAATCCACAATCTGGCAACACAGGCATGATTTTGGTAATACCATCAGCAATATGTAATTGAATCCAAACAGGTGCAGGTTGAATATCTGACAACCAAGCTTCTAAGGTGACAGAATTGATAATTTTTGCATCTTGTTTGAGGATTAAACTCATCCCAGCAAATGTAGTCTCAATATCTTCTGTAAATGTCATAACGAGCGCTGGTGGCGATAAGTTTTAATGGTAAAAACCCTGATTTAATCACTCGGTCTTTATTGAGTTGGGCTTTATCAGTGGAAAAAGGATTAATACGACTAAATGTGGTTTTTTCACCTAAATCATCCATTGGTTGAATTGTAAAACCAGTAGCAGGATTTGGTAAAAATAATGGTTCTGAAGTTTCTTGTTTAAAATCTGGTAAATATTGAAAAAAACAACTCCGTTTACCAAAATAATTAATTTGGGCAAATAATTGTTCTAGTTCTATTAAATGCTTTCCTGCACTACAACAAATTTGTAGATGTCCTTGTAAATGCACCCATTCCCGAAATACAAAACCATCTTGCATAGGCACAGTTAGACGGGTTTTATCTGCTTTGTCTGCGGATTGATCGTAATAGCGTAGCTTGTAACCATTACGATTAACAACCAATTTTTTTGGAGGACAAATATAAATGATTAAATCTCGAATCCAGGTAAATTCGGTTTTAATCCATTGGTCAAAATCATTTTGATGGTGTCTTCCCTGACTTTCTAACAACACTTTTAACAATGCCATTTTGATAGCATAAGGAGTAGGTACTAAATTAGACCGTGCCGCCATGCTGGTAGCATCAGAACGTTTGAGAGAAAAGAGGCTAACAGGTTGATAAGTGACAGTTAGCCATGTAGTTACGGTTTCTGATGTTGGGGAAGTTTTAGATTTAGGAGATTGCTTCGGCATTTTCACTATCCCAAGGTAGAGTTTGAGCAATCAAAATTTCAATCTGATCTGCAAATTCAGCCATGTTTTCAAATTCAAAACAGCGAATTGTCTCAGCACCATTGAGATTATTTAAAGTAGTGGCTAAACTCTTAATTTGACTTTGGTAATCGTATTCCAATGCACTTAACATTGGTGCTGGACAACGGCGAGAACTAACGGTAATTATACCCTTAAAACTATCAGGATGAGGTAAATTAGTATTGCGTTTTGCCCCATTGGGTTGTAAATAGGTATAAAGCACACTTTTTAGTAAAGCATCAAGACGTTTTTTGCGTTCAGCAACATCAATGCTATAACCAAAATTGTGGGGATTATAACCAATTCTAAAAGCCTCAATATTGAGAACAGTGGCATATAAACCCGAACTAACTTGCACATTATAAGGAGTAGGGTTATCTACACCATATTTAGCATGAAAATAACTCTGGGTTTTCACACGATTTGGTAAACCAACAACCGCCCCAAATTCAATTACAGAATCACGTTTTAGGGTTTGTCCACCTTTAACAGTCACCATGAAACCTTCTAAATCGCTGATGGTGCAAAGTTGCAGAACCTTACCAGTTTTCGCTGATAAATCGGTATCTTTATCTGTAAAAACCGAGAAATTTTTTTCCAAGTCATAACCAATTCTATCGGGATTAAATTGTTTACCACCCTCAGATAAACTTAGTCCAGATTCTAAAGCAACACGGTGTAAATGTTCAGATTGAATATGTTTGAACATATCCCCAGAAATGCCATTAACATACTCAGGTTCATCCATTCCGTCTTGAATGATGTAATAACGTCGAGTTAAGGATTGATTACCCTCATTACCTTCATTATTCAAAGCATGAAGTTGTAAAGAAAGTAACCCACTAATAGAAATTGAATAAACGGGAAATTTGGTTTTAGTCATTATCGGATTCTCCTTCTTCAATGTTAAGTAATTGGACAAAAATATTTACAGTCATTGCGAGCGAAGGGAAGCAATCACAACCCTTGCGATTGCTTCATTTCACTTCGTTCCATTTGCAATGACATTGTGTAATTAATTCTGTCCCATTACTTATCTACTTCTAGCACTCAGATCCCCGACTTCTTTATTTAATCATGTCAATAAATTATGATTTCTTGCCAGAAGTCGGGGATCTTATTCATTATCTACTTCTATTTCTAATTCACTATTTACACCTGTTTTATCTGCTTCCTTGGATTTACCCCAACCCTTAGCGTAACCATAGGCAATCAATAGGTTAGCCACTAAACTAGAACCATGATTTTCAATGAGATTGATAATTCCATCTAAATCATCTTTGGTAGTCCAAATGCGGCGGGGTTTGCCTTTCTTCTTTAATTCCTCATCAATGCGAAGATTTTCATTTTCATAACTAGTAAGAAAGATTGATAATTCAATAATAAAATCCTTTTTAGACCCTGCTTGACTGCTCAAACGTTGTGCTAAACCATAGATTCTATCCCAACCATGTTCATCTTTTCCGGCATAGACAGTCGCGCTATTAATAGCTTTAGCAATCCGTAAAAAACCGAGATCTTGTGTAATGTCAGTTAAATTTAATTCCTGGTCATTTTGAGGATGATTAAAATTTTTCACCATGAGATTTAATCCATTAAGAGAAAATAAACGAGGAAAGAATTTAGCTTTAGAGTCTGCTAAACACTTAACAACATAATCGGCATAAATTACTTGAAAGCGAAAGAAATTTTCTAGACTTGTACTAGTAATGAAATCCCGATAAGCTGCTAATAATTCACTGTGTCCCTCTTCTGCTGATAGGGTAGTAACAATTGACAAGTGTTCTGTCAAAATATTGTGATAATCTGCTAATTCCTCAGAAGTTTTAGGACTAATCCAACCTGGTAAACCTAAAGAAAACACTTCTTTGACACCGTAAACTTGACCTTTAGAACCAAAGTGAGTTCCAATAAAGCTACTAACAAAATGATTAATCGGTTGCAAAAAATCATCAAATTCATCTTCTTCAGTATTTGCTGGGACTTGATGATGACTAAGTAATTCTTGACAGAAACGTAATATCAACTCAGCATCAAATCTAGCAATTCCGTGACCCCCAGAAGGTGGGTTTAATTGACGCAGCTTATTCAATACTTCACGGTATTTACTTAACTGAATATCTTGAGGTTCAAGAACAACAACACGCCAATCATAAACTCGTTCTGCGATTTTGATTCTTTCTGCGATACCAAAGGTAAATAAACCCCCAGCAATCAACCATAAACTTAACCAATCGGTTTTTTGAGAATCTACTTTATTACCATCTGCTTTAACACGATTCACACCTTGGACAGATGTAGGTAAATAAATTTTGACCGCACTAGCTGTTTCTGGTAATTTCTGTCCTGTAGTTTCGGTGAATAAGTCGTTTACTAATTCATTGGCATCTTCTGTTTCTTGGCTAAATGCTGTAAACAAAGCAACTAATAAAGCCCCATAATGGTCTTTAATTTGCCATCCTAAACACCACAATTCGTTATGATTGCGGTCATGACGCATGGAAGTGAGAATTACGCCATTTTGGGTACTTGGATGCGGTGGTTTTGGTGAATCTTCGTTAAATTGGGGTTTACCTTTTTGTTGAAATAAATACTCCCGGTAAAGTTTTCGTCTTTCGGTTTTCTCCACTGTGTCAAAACATTCAGTTTCTTGCGGTATTTTGCTAATGTCAGTCTTTTGACCTTTAACTGGTGGAAAAAGATTGGTATAATTGAGTTCAGCTACCAGTTCTAAATTGACTGTCTTTTTTAATTTTAGGCAGTAGTGTGTTCCTTGATCTAAAAGTTGAATTGCACTTTTTTGATTAGTAGCTTTCAGGGCATACTCTACAAGCTGCGCCAAACCTAACATCAAGAAAGTATCAGCATAAGTGCCGTATTTCTTGGTAACAAATAGCTGCTGTGTCATTTGTCTTTCAACTCACAGGAGTTGTGTACTTCCAATCAGTGTATACCCACCTGGAAGAGGAGTATTCCAAAGGAAATTATGCCTCTTCAACAGTAATAAAGAGATAAAGGAAAGACTGGATAGTAAAGAATCCTGGTCATGGAATCATCCTGACAACGGGACTGAAACTATTCTTATGGTTTGTAGTTCTCCATTCAGTTCATCTATCTGCTACCAGATAAACCGCTATAGTGTATTAATAATCTCTTAAATACAACCGTGAGTGAAGTAAAAGCCGATTATGATGGTGCTTGGAAGGAAGGGGTAGAAAAATACTTTGAGGCATTTTTAACATTCTTCTTTCCCCATATTTACAACGAAATTGACTGGACGCGAGGTTATGAGTTTCTTGACCAAGAACTACAGCAGTTGATGAGAGAATCTGAAGTTGGTAAGCAATTTGTTGATAAGCTGATTAAAGTTTGGCTGAATGATGGTAAAGAAACCTGGTTACTAATCCATTTAGAAATCCAAAGTCAAGTAGATACTGGTTTTCCTAAACGGATGTTTTCCTATCATTACAGAATCTTTGACCGCTATAACCAGGAAGTTGTGAGTTTAGCTATTCTCGGTGATAGTCAAGCAAGTTGGCGACCTCAAGAATATAGTTATGGACGTTGGGGATGTCGTTTAAGTCTTCAGTTTCCTACTGTAAAATTACTGGATTATGAACCCCGTTGGTCAGAATTAGAACAAAGTGATAATCCTTTTGCTGTATTGGTGATGGCGCACCTGCGGACACAAGCAACCACTAAAGATTTAACAAGCAGATTACGGTGGAAGTTAAGCCTGATTAAACAAATGTATGAGTTAGGATATAGTAGAGAGAAAATTCTTCAGTTATTCGATTTGATTGATAGACTGATGACTTTACCACCGGATCTGGATTTGAATTTCAAAACTGAATTGAAGCAGTTTGAGGATGAACAAAAAATGAGATATGTATCAAGCATTGAACGTTTAGGAATATCCGAAGGTATCCAGCAGTCTATTGCTAGTATTGTAGAAGCTCGATTTAATTATGTTCCTCCTGAATTGGTTGAACAACTCAATCAAATCTATGATAACGAGCGCCTGAAGCGGTTGTTAAAACAGGCTATGACTACAATATCAATCGCTGAATTTCAACAACAATTAAGTCAGGAAAATACAGATACAGATACTTAATATAGAACTCCTATTTGATGTTTGAACTATACGTAGGATGGGCAATGCCCACCCTACTGAATTGCAGCATTTTGAGGATGAAAGACAAATGACTTACATTACAAGTATAGAACGTTTAGGAATAGCGCAAACCCTCCAGCAATCTATTATTAAAATCATCAGAACTAGATTTCAAGATGCTCCTTCTGAATTAGTGGAACAAATCAATAAAATTTATGACCATGAACGACTCAACCAGTTATTAGAACAGGCAATTACTATAGGTTCTGTTCCTGATTTCCAAGAACTATTAACTTAGGAAAATACAGGTACAGATAGTTCATCATGATTAATGTAGAGATGTTGTAAATAAACTCTCTACATGAAAATTAAAGTTGTAAAGTTAAAATTGTACGGAACGTTGGTCACACAGTCGTAAAGCCCTAACTACCAACAAGTAGAGATGAAAATACTCAAACTCGTCAGCAGTGTTTAACTGATTCAAGTCAAACTCTTTTTTAATTGGGTAGATACTTTTACTTAAATTTGCTGGTGTTAATGGTAGACTCTGATTTAGGAAGCGTGTCATACTTTGCCAACTTTGGGCGATTCCTACGGAGCGCTTCGCTATCGCTCTCTGTGCTTCTGGGTGTAACTCTATAGTTTTTATCTTAGTTATATCTGCTACACTCCAACCACCAGCCCAAGCCGAATGGTGACGACCGGTAGCCATCAGGATTGTATGACAGATATACCGAATTTGTTCATCATCAGCCTCAAAATAATCACTTAATAAGGGTACTAAAGATTGTTTGAGAATATCCCGTGCTAAATATGCACTTTCAACAGCGTGATTAGGACGTTTGTGTTTCTTTTCGTGGTCTTTGAGTGCTGTTTTTTGCTGACGGTCTTCAGGATTATAGTCCGTGTGTGCCAGTAAATGTTGTTTGGGGTTTTGACCTTGAAATGAAGAATGAGCGAACTGACAAGTCAGCGCTTGCGCTATCGCTTGCCATTTCCGCATCACTTCCTGCCACTTAATTTGTAGTTTACCCAGGTCATGAGTAAAGATAGCGAAAAACACCAATAATTCAAATAATGCTGCTGCTTCTGATTCTTGGATATGTGGAAAAATCTTGTTTTTAATTAACTTTGTCCCTGCTGGTAGTAGTTCATTCCTGATACTATTGTAAGTAGTTGGTTCAGCTTCACCGTTTTTTAAGCGTAAGGTTTTAAATGGTTTATACCAACAAGTCCACATAGAACCCAAATGTCCAACATAAGTATCCATATTATAACGATATTCACTGACAATTGAACGCTGTGGTTTTGGTGGGGAAATAAACCCATTACCAAATTCATTAATGCCAATTAGTAAGCCAATATTTTCATCATAAGAAACATAGCGACAGTTGACTAAAATCTTGATACTATTAATCAATGATTCACGGGATTTAATCTCAGTGCAAACAGGTTGATTATAGGTTTCTGCTTTACCTTTTGGTGTTTCAATTCGTTTAAAAATCCAATCTGTACCAAATTCTAAGTTTTTGGAATCTCGCCAAACTTTGCATAGTGTAGACACAGGCACGGAAAAAGCCATTAATTTGCGGGGGTCAATGGGTTCTTCCTCAAAATCAATAAATCCGCTTTCTTCCCAAACAAATAAACTCCGACTATCAACTGAACGAATTAACTCACTGGCAAAAGATTGATCACCCCTAAAAAATGCCGCTTCAAAATTGTTTTCAAACTGCATTTTATTATTTTGTCGGCGTTGTTGTTGGAGTAAATCTTCTGCTATATGCACTTGATTTATCCAAGTTTCTTCGGTACGAAATCCGACATTTTCATTAACATGATTTGATTCAGTATGTGCCTGTAATACTTGCCATGTTGATTCACAGGTTTTTTCAGGATATGGCAGAAAACTTTGTTTTTTATCGGTAGATTCTTGGGTTTCTGGTTCTAAATCTGCTTCTGTAAGTGCAGTATAAGCTTGGTTAACTTCTATGGTGCGATAAACCAAAACTTGACCTTGTTCATCTTGGAATCTTGCACAACGTCCTGCCCTTTGTAATAATGAGTTCATTGGGCAAAGTTGACTGTACATAACTTGGCAAGTAATATTAATTCCTGCTTCAATTACTTGGGTGGAAATCAATATATAACAAGTACCGTCATCTTGCCAATTTTCAGCAAAGGTTTCTTTTAAAAATGTTTCTTTTTGGGCGCGATGTTCTGGTAAAAATCTGGAGTGCAGCAGGGTAATATTTAAGGTATCATCATAATTCAACTCTTGCAAATCTCTATATAATCCCTGCGCTTGAGAAACGGTATTACAGATGATGATAACCCGTTTATGGTTATGATTGTTAATACCAATTTTGATAACTTCAGCGGTCAATGGTTCAGATATAGCTTGAAATATCCGGCGACGTTTACCTTCAATAGCCTGTAAATCGGCATCTTCAATTTGAATTATTTCCATTGTCTATTAAACCTTGAATTTGGGTGGCCAGTTCATTGGTTAATGTGGCAGTCATCAGCAGAAATGGGGAAATACCTTTGACTTGTTGTAAAACCTTGAGAACGGTGGTAAAGGAACGGTCTGGGTCAAGTAAATGCAGTTCATCAAATACTAGATAAGATGCGAATATTGCCCCGGAGTTGACGTTAGCTGAACCCCGACCAACTGAGTAAGGAATATTCAAGAAACTGCTTAACATTTGGTCAATGGTGCAGAAGACTATATCACCTTCAAAACGAGGGTCTTCTGGGTTTTCTCCGGTTTGTAGGGTGACGACTAGTGGACGGGATGAGGGAGATGAGGGAAAGGATTTTTCCCAGTCTGTCACTAATTTCTCTGTTCTTTCTCGCAGACTGTTGGCCAGGGTTCGCAGGGGGACAACGTAGATTAATTTATCAGGGAAGTCGAGGTTGAGGGTTTTGGCAAAGAGAAAAGGGGCGATCGCTGTTTCGGTTTTCCCTGACCCTGTGGGGGCGCGGAGAAGGATGTCTTGACGGTGGAGGAGTTTAGTAATGGTTTCTCGTTGAAAGTTGCGTGGGGGGAAGGTGGTCAGGGTTTGGAAGTGTTCATCTATCATGAAATTGTATCTATGCTGCAAAAACTTGATCAACTGTAATATTTAATTCTGGAAAAGTTGGGGAGATAATTATATCTGTACCTCGATAAGCATTAGGTTGATAAATGCCTTGTTCATTAAGAATATATACAAAAATAGTTGGTTCTTTGGGATTACCTAAATAATTACGACTACCAATTGCTAAATAATCAACAATCCAATATTCAGAAATCCCTAAACGTTGATATTCTTCTAATTTATCTATATAATCATCTTCCCAATTTGTGGAAACTATTTCTACTGCTAATTGTAATGGTTCAATAAATGCAGTATAAGCGGATAAATTAGCATCCCATAAATTTTTATCTACTACGCTAACATCAGGAAAACGACCTTGTTCTTTACCACTTGCTGTTAAAGTTCTAATGGCAATTCTTCCAGATACTCGATAGTTAAGATTAAGACGTTCAACTTCCCGGTCTAATTTTTTAGTGAGGAAATCTGCTAAGTTATCATGTTTTCTAGTTGCTTGTATCCGCATAATTTCTCCATTTACAAGTTCATAGCGACCTTCTTCGGGGAAGTCGTAGTTGAGGAATTGATCAAAGGTAAGTCGGGTTTTAGTTAGAGTCATGGTTGTGGAATAGAGAAGTTATACTTTGCTAGGAAAGTGAGTAAGGATTCAGGTGAGGTTATAAGATCCCCGACTTCTTTGATTAATTGTATTCGGAAAGGATAAATCTATCTTAGAAGTCCGGGATCTGGAAATAAGTGCTATAGCTGAATACTTACGAAAGTGAACTAAGCAGCAGATAAAACTAAATTATTTAGTTGTAATTCAGATTGTTGAAATACAAAATTAACAGCACTGAATAATTTATCTAGTTCATAAATGGTAAATGGAGTCATATTTCTGGTAAATGTGCCATTTTCTAATTTACCAAATTGCCAAGTTGCACCATTAGAAACAATACCATAAATAATAATTTGATGTTCTCCATTTAATCTTTGAGCAGCAATCATTTCGGCTAAACATTGCGCCAATCCTGCTTCAAAATTGTCTTGTTTGGCTTCTACTAAAATAAAGTATGGTTGGTCAAAAACAACTTTACCTAATGGCGAACGTTTAGCTAAAATATATTCAGGAAATCCTGATAATTTTTCATCGTAGTTTAAGGATTGATGACTCCATAAAATAAAGTTTTTACGATATGTTTTCCAAACTTCTTTAAGAACGGGATAAATTAAGTTTTCGCAAATAGCAAATTCTGAGTTATCAACTACAGCATCCCGCATCATCAGTTCTAAATCTTCACGGAAATAGTCGGAAATATTAAAAGCAAGTTCGCTAATAAAATTGTCTTCTGTGTAGGTAATTTGAAATGTTTTGAGGACTTCACCAATGGTTTTAAAATTACTGAATGCCATTTTTCACCTCTTCTAAATTGATTGCATTTATGCAGTCTTCCCCAGCAAATAGCTGTTTGGAACTGCGATATTTCAAGTAATTATATTCATCCCACCTCCTCTTTTATTTGTGCATAACTATTTACAGCACTTCCCGATTTTAATCCCCTTCCGGGGAAGAGAGATGGGATAGGAATTAATGTAATTAATTATCCAGCATCTCACGGACTTTCGTCTTTACAGGGAATCAATCTTTTAAAAAGATTGGACTCCAATTCAGCATAGGACGATGGTTTGTTTCCGTCCCCTTGCGAGGAATTATAAATACAGATTATTTGATATTCTCTAAGATATCTTTTATCTGCTGTAACTTATCAAAAGACTTACTTACTTCTAATTTGTGTCCTTGGAAATAATCTATTGCACTACTATATTTTACACTCTCTAAATATCTAGCTTTTCGACTTGCACTTTCTAAATCTTGATAAAGTTTCTCCAATCTTCTGTTATCCAGTTTCTTAGCAATTTGACGAACATATCCCCGGCGAGAATCATGAGGAGATGGTGCTGGACATTGACTTGGTATATCATCTCCTTTTTTACAAGCATAATATTCTACCCAGTGCAATGCTGCATAAAAACACATAGTTACTGTCCAATCAGGATAAACAGTTTCAATATCACGTGCTGCATTTTCGTTGCTTTTAGCTTGCAGAAGGTAGCGTTCACAAGTCATGATTTATTGCCGAAACGGAACTACAGTAAAGTTAGGAGAATTGCTTGACCACATTTTTGGTTTACTTACCTCCGTGTGTTCTTTTTTGTCAGAATCGGCTATTACTTCATCTCTAAGTAAATAAAATCTATCTACTATCTGAGGGCGAAAATACCATTCTTCAGTAGAATCATCTATTAATTTCCATTCATAGTCAATAACCAAATCCTGAATTTTCTCCCAGGTTTCATCTGATAATTCGCTGTTGTCTTTCAGCTTAATCTTAAAATCAATCCAATGAATATCAGGGAAACTTGTAGCTATTCCGATAACTCTTTCTACCTCTTTTATTTTTTCAACCAGTTCTTCAACTAATTTTTGTATTTCAGCAGGAATTAAGTCCGAATTTTTTGGTTTCTCTTTTATTTGTTCACTCATAACTCGTTCTTTCACTCAATGTAGGTTTTTGTCGAAGAAAAGGAAAGAAAATACAGATAGTCAACAGCAATTTAACCAACTTTCTTCATTTTAGGTTAGTTTTATATTTTTAGGCAGAATTTGGCTAGTTAGTAATTTTAATCCCCTTGCGGGGAAGTGGTGAACTCCGATGTAATAGTCGTTTCACCATATAGAAACCTGTTTCAATCCCTTTGCAGGGAATATTTATGTATGAAACAAAGGTTTCTATCTCCTGCAATTATAGTGAATACCTGAATCTAAGTCAATCTATCGCAGGAACTAAAAAGCAAAAACTACTGATATATGTCAACTTAAGGTTTAATATTCGTCATCGTTCTCTAGTTCTTGGATTAATTCATCTAATGTCTGAGATTTAAGATTACCTGATTCTGCCTCTTCTAGAGCGGCAAATAGACGAAGGGCATTTTCAGGAGAACTAAGTAGGTAAAGAGTTTCCCTCATGCTAATTAACTCATCAGCTGCAATCATAGCAACGTTTTCAGCGCCTTCTCGTTCAATAATCACCGCATCACGGCTTGAAATAACTTGGCTGCAAAGTTCGTCTAATTTGGCTTCAGCTTCTGAGTAATTGATTTTCTGGCAAATATTTGACATTTTACAAAATGCCTAAAACGGCGATTGTTGGTACTACTATGATCATAGATAAAATACTCCAAGGATTGAAAGTACCTACTAGATCCAAGAGTAAGCTTGGATCTAGTAGGATAGGACAAGCTGCTATTTTTGGTGCTGATTCGTAATAACCGTGTTATTCCTTCTCTTATTTAGTGTAATGGAAGCGAGCTTGGAGAAAATAAATTGTGTTTTTCGATACAGCATAGACAAGACGATGTTGTCCATTTATTTGACGTGAGCGTTTTTTGTAGCCTTGATAATATTCATTTTTGAGAATCTCCGGATTTCCCTTACCTGCAATCTCAAAGGGTGTTCCCTGAATTTCCTGCATTAGTTCCTGAATACGCTTGTACTTTGCTGGACAATGCTTTTTCCAATACTTCATGTCTTCTTTAAAGAGCTTGGTGAAGAATAACTGATATTCTGATTGCTTGTCTTCAGAAGCTTTGGATTGATTTGTCACGGCAGTTGTACTTTCGTGTAAACAGGAACTATAAGGTGAGGGAACAATTACATCGGAGTTAGAGTTTATATCTTGTAAAGGGGGAATATAAACTGTTTCTACTGCTTCCAACGGTCGAGCAGTTAAATGGCGGTATTTTTGCTTAGGCATTTTTTGACCTGATATAAATAGAAAGACACAGGTATGTGCCTCTTATATCTTAGTATATTAGGATTCAAATAAAAAATGTGGTAAAAAAAATTTTTTTACCCCATAGCTTTAACTTTTTTGATACTTCCGTCTTCTTTAAGCTCTAAGACCTCTACCTTTACTGTCTGTCCTTCCTGAAGTAAACTAGCTTTTTTCGGTTCTTTTTCAGTCAGCTTAATGATTCCTAAGATTTCATAACTGACCTTGTTACCATTAATTTTAGTAACTTTTGCATCCATGATATCCCCTTCTTTAAACTTTTTAGATTCAGTAACTTTGGCAATTTCCGCTTGACGTGCTGACTCTACAACTACTGCTGTGGGAACGGTAATTTCCCCCATAGGGACACCAGCATTTTTATAATATTTCATTAACCGCGATACCCAACCTAAGATTTGCAAAATAGTTGACGCATCACTGTTACTTTTGAAATATTGACTACAGGTAGCCTCTATATTGCGATAATATCCAGCCGTTTTACCACTATGTCCAATCATTTTTCCATCTCTAACTAAGGTTTTGAGATAGGTTAAAAATCTTGATGTAGCATCATTTTTATCAATTACTGTCCGTAAATATGCAACAGCTTTACTGACTTCGTTAGCATCTGTATCTTCTTTGACTAAAGTTTGGGCGATCGCATGAGCAATTTCCCACTGTTGATCTGTTAAACTCATAATTTAGTACATTCCTGATGGTGCTTGTCTATCATTGGGATAACGTAAAATAGCTGCAAGTTGTTCTAATTGTTCTTTTTGAATTAACTTTGTTGAATGTGCAGCTTGAATTTGTTTTTGGATAAATTGCTGTAATTTATCTCCTGTTAAATCATCATTTTCACTCACTTGATAGGATGAATAACGCTGTTTTAAGTTTTGCGGTTGATTGATTTTATCAACATTTACTGTCATTGTTCCCATTCCAATTGGTTTACCACCACCAACCTTTAAAGCAATGGGATATTTTTTATCTTGTCCCAAAACAATTAATAATGTTCCTAATTCTTCGGGAAGTAAATTCTTAAAAGTTACTTGTGTTTTAAAAGTATATTCCTTTCCTGCTTGTTGGACAGAAATTCCGTCTTTTTGTCCTTTTTCAATAGCTTTGGACATATTATAATAAAACTTACGTCCAGCTAATTTACCTCGCTGATAATATGCGTCACAGTTGGGACGAGGAGCATATAAAGAAGGCATAAATCCTGTAGAAAAGCCAATTCTTTCACAATTAGCATCATTAAAGTCTAACAAACCTTGCCAATCTAATGCACCAAATACCCGACTAGCTGGACAAAGTTTTTCTTTATTTTTACAAGGTAAACGTTCAGCAGGAACTTTTTCTTTGTATTTAGAAGTAACTGCACCTAATGTGCTATTAGTAATTGCTTCATATACGGAACGAATACAACCTTTTAAAGAACTTCCTTGAATTGATAATTTAGCATCAACTCCCTGAATCATAGTTTTAAGGAGAGAAATTTTACTACCTATATCACTCCCTAAAACTACTGCACCTGTGGAAATATGCAATGATGTTTGGACTTTTAAAGTCAGGTAAATTGTCCCATGTAAACGATTTTGATCATATTTATGATGTCCAAAAGGACGTTGTAAATTAGGTCTTTCTTGAGGAAATGAAACAAAATCATAAGGCTTGGGATTTTCCGACGGAGATGAATTCTTTGGAGTAGGTCTGTTTGGTTGCGAATAAGTCATGTTTATTTCTCAACTGTGAGGGCTACAAAATGTACAGTTGCGGTTTTCTTGTCTAGAAAATACCGTTGGGCTAATTTGGGTTTATTTGGTTTATTACTTTCTTCTGTGATGAGACGAATATCTAAACTATCTGCATAAATGAATTTTTGGGGAAAGCGAGTTTCTTCGGGACGGTATCCATGAGCAGGATAAGCATAAGATGGGAATTTTTTTTCATCATTCGGTTCTATTTCCCAAGTTTCAGCTAGTTTGGTAAAACCATGATGATTATCATCAATAGTTAGTAATAGAACTTCATAAGTATTTTGTCTTTTATGTTTCCATCTTAATTCAAATTGATGATTAAACATTTGCCCTTCTAACATGGGAAATTTATCAGGTAGTTTTTCTATGATTCCACTGACCTTATTAGTCCAACGGCTGTCTCTTATACACA
>NZ_JADEWA010000643.1:0-2180 GCF_015207865.1 Dolichospermum sp. LEGE 00246 | reverse complement strand
AATTCTTACTCTGGTTTAAGGACAAACATGATATAACAAAATTCATAAAATGTAGATTAAATAGTGAGTGCTGTTGCATATTAATATTAATGGTATAAAAGTTATCAATCTTGTCTTATTGTGATAAATTGTGAGAAAATATATCTACCAAGCAGAAATATCAGAGCAATGCAATGATGCAACATCGTCCTCATACCACAGTAGTTTTAGCCATGAGTGCTGATGGCAAAATAGCAGATTTTAGGCGATCGCCTGCTCGATTTGGCTCAATGGCTGATAAAATACACCTGGGGAAACAAATTGCTGCATCTGATGCCGTTTTATTTGGTGCTGGTACTCTTCGTGCCTACGGTACAACAATGACCATTACAGACGCAATACTCTTGCAACAAAGAAAAATAGCAAATCAGCACCCCCAGCCAGTTCATATAGTGATTTCCCGTTCAGGCAACCTGAATCCGGACATTAAATTTTTTCAACAACCGGTGAGACGATGGTTACTCACAACCTCTCTGGGAGCTTATTTTTGGCAAGAAAGATCAGAGTTTGAAAAAGTTTTAGTCTTTGAAACTCCTCGCCAAGAAATTGACATTTTGGCGGCTTTAGAATATTTCACAAGTTTACAAATTACCCGTTTAGCTATTTTGGGAGGAGGACAATTAGTAGCATCTTTCCTAGAATCTCATTTAATTGATGAAATCTGGTTAACTATTTGTCCACTGATTTTAGGTGGTAGTATTGCGCCTTCACCTGTTGAGGGGACAGGATTTTTATCTGATCTCGCGCCTAAGTTACAATTATTAGAAGTATCTACCGTAGAGCAGGAAGTATTTTTACACTATAGAATAATTCCGTAGGGGCGCAGAGACTGCGCCCAGACCAGAAATGTAGTGCGCCCAAGCATGAGTCAAAAGTAAATCTAAAATGACTGGACAAATACACAATGATCAAAGAACACAAACCCCATTATTCTCTTGTTTGGACGCACACAATTGCTGATGTTCCCCAAGCAGACTGGGATGCTTTAGCGATGCCGTTAAAAACGCCTTTTTTAGAATGGGATTGGTTGCACAATTTGGAAATATCTCAAAGTGTTACAGCCAATACTGGTTGGTTGCCAAATCACTTGATTTTGTGGCGAGATAAAACTTTAATTGCCGCTGCTCCTTTATATTTAAAAGGACATAGCCAAGGGGAATTTGTTTTTGATCATCAATGGGCAGAATTAGCTTCTCGCTTGGGAATAGAGTATTATCCAAAGTTGCTGGGAATGACTCCATTTACCCCGACTGAAGGCTATCGCTTTTTAATTGCTGCGGGAGAAAATGAGGCAGAAATTACAGCTTTAATGCTCCATGAAATTGATGGTTTTTGTGTGAAACATCGGATTTCTGGTTGTCATTTTCTCTATGTTGATCCCCAATGGCGACCGATTTTAGAAAGTCAGGGTTTTACAACTTGGCTACATCATAGTTATATTTGGGAAAATGCTAATTTTCAAACTTTCGATGATTATTTAACTGGATTTAATGCTAATCAAAGACGGAATATTAAACGGGAACGTAAAGCTGTAGAAAAGGCAGGTTTAAGATTGCAAGCGTTAACCGGTGAAGAAATTCCTAACTCTATGTTTCCGTTAATGTATGACTTTTATGCTGATACCTGTGATAAATTTGGTTGGTGGGGAAGTAAGTATTTAACCAAGAACTTTTTTGAACAGTTACAACATAATTATCGGCATCGAGTTGTATTTTTTGCGGCTTATAATCAAGAAGATCCAGGTCAACCAGTGGGGATGTCCTTTTGTTTATTTAAAGAAGACAAACTATATGGACGTTATTGGGGGAGTTTTCAAGACATAGATTGCTTACATTTTGATGCTTGTTATTATGCACCAATTGAATGGGCGATCGCTCATGGTATCCAAAATTTTGACCCCGGTGCTGGTGGTAAACATAAAAAACGCCGGGGGTTCCCTGCTACCCCGAATTACAGCCTGCATCGCTTTTATAACCACCGTTTAGGGCAAATTATCTTGCCTTGGGTGCGGGAAGTTAATCAACTAGAACAAAAAGAAATGGATGCCATTAATGCAGAGTTACCTTTCAAATAAGGAAATAGATCAAAATAGATCCCCGACTTCTTTGAGAAGTCGGGGATCTAAATATTGTATATTGATG
>NZ_JADEWA010000642.1:0-2181 GCF_015207865.1 Dolichospermum sp. LEGE 00246 | reverse complement strand
CCCCCAACCCCCTCCCCGCAAGGGATGAAGGGGGCTAAGATGTACCTTATATGATTGGAAATCGCTGTATGTAAATTTTCGCCGATCTAATCTGTTGAAAATTAGCTATTCCCTAAGAATAGGAACTAAAAAATCTTTGGAAATATTGCCCCCACGGACAATTAAACGATTGTTGTTTACTTCTTGATCTTCGCGGAGATATATTGCATAAACTTGATCAGTTTTCTGAATATTTTTATCTATGTTGAAGTCACAATTATCAAATACCAGTCGCTGGTTAGTTTGATTAGAAAAGCTAGGGTGTTGCCACCAAATATCAGCACCAGCAAAAAAATCGTATTGTTCGCCTGTTAATTTTCTCGTGATAGTGAATTGACAATTTTTAAATGTAACATTATGAGGAAATAAAATCTTGTTCATGTAAGTATCCGCTGCACCAATTTTAAATTGAGAATTCGTAAATTTCATTGTTGAATTCAAGCTAAAAATATAAAAAGGTGCATTGCCAGAAATGATATTATTCCCAATTACTGTAGAACCTTCATCAACAGCAATATCAAAATCCCCATCAATTAGGTTTAGGTTTTCAAGTTTAACATCTACCTTTAATGTTTCTCCATAACCTCGTCCATCAACTTCAATATCAATTCCGGTCGGATCAATTTTGCCTTGTGTAGTCAGATTATAAACTTCAGCCGAAGAATTTCCACCAGTTAAGACAAACCCACCTCGAAATACATCAATAGCTTGACAATTATTGATTTTAACATCAACATTTGTATATACAGAGATTCCATCAGCAACCCCATTTTTAAAATTGCAATCTTCAATAAATACTTGCAATTTACCAGGAAGTTCAGGGTCAGCAGTCAAGAATATCAGATGCGCTTGTTCTAATTCATATTTTTTGTAATGACCTTGATTTTGGCTATTACCATCAAAGGTAAACCCTTGAATAATTAAAGGTTGAGAATTCTTCTGACTACTATAATTAGTAGTGAAAGTTCGAGTCCACTTTCCTTGTTTATCTGGTCGTTTAATAGTTGCTCCATATCCTTGATAAGTAATGTTATCTTTGAGAATTACAGACGTTACTATATAAACGCCTTCAGGGAATAATATTACTCCTCCTCCTTGCTGATACACTGTATCTATTGCTGTTTGAATTGCCTTAGTATCGTCATTAACACCATTACCTTTAGCACCAAATCTTTTAACAGATACAATGTTTTTTATGTCATTATCTAATATTTGCATGGTATGTAATTTATTGCCGGACACATTGGCATTAGATGTATTTTTAGAGGTTATAGATTGACTCTTTAGGAAATAAACTTGAGGTTTCGATATGGTAACTGATTGGCTAAAGTGGAGAGATTGTATAATCAGTAAGCTTAATAAACTCCAAAATAACCAAAAACGAAATTTGCGGAAAAACATCTTAGCTAATTTTTGATAAATCAACATATATCACCTAACAATGGGAACTTATTTTTATAGGAGGGGAAAAAAGCTTGACAACAGCTATCAACCGTAAAACCTTTTATATAAAAGGTTTTGTGATTAAAATTTGTATCTCATTTACTTACAATATGTTGTATGTCTCTGATTACTATTGAAATCAGTTGTATCACACATTTATTATTTTCCTCTGATTTTTATAAATTTGAGATTTAGTTTTGGAAGTCTGGTTAGTTAAAGAGTTTATAGATAGTAAATAAAACCAAAAAATTGGCTGTCGTAATACATAGTGAAAGCAACTAAATATCGTTAAGCATATAACGGCTGCGAACATGATGAATGATTGCTTTTTCCATGCTTGCCAACCTATCCATCCTAGTAATGAAATATAGGCTATTATTCCCACAATTCCAGAACTACTACCCCAATCTATAAACGTATTGTGTGCTTCCTCATCTAAAAAAGGTCTAGTCTCACCTGAATGAGCGCCAGGACCAAGACCAAATAAAGGGGAAGAAGAGATTGCAGTGATGCCATTTTTCCATAATGTCACTCTGACACTTCCTTGATTACCCTGATCATATACATTGGCAGTATTACTATATAGTTGTTGATAGCTAAATTCCGCCAATATTAATATAATAATAGCTGTTGATATACCCATAATAGCTCGAATAAGTCCTTGCATTTCTAATTTAATATTTTTTTTAAGCACAAGAT
>NZ_JADEWA010000641.1:0-2185 GCF_015207865.1 Dolichospermum sp. LEGE 00246 | reverse complement strand
CTCTGTATGGGAATGAATTCTAGAAGGCTCTGCCTTCTATGAAAACAGAGGCAGAGCCTCTGTAATAGCATTCCCAGTCAGAGACTGGGAACGAGATATCATCAGGATTTGAGCTTAAGTTGACACCAATGAAGCTCTTGCTAAACCCCTACCTATAGAATCAAACGATTAAGCCGTTTAGAGTATATTCAGCAACGCCCAAAATTTAAGGATTTACAAGATTAAAAATTTTTATGAATATTAGGGTATGCCCTGCGGTTGTGGTCTTGAGTCAAAATAGCGTTACAGTGGGGCGAAAAATTACTAATGTCTTAGCTGGTGCAAAATTATACGGTTTGGTTAATCGGACTCATGATGTTGATATTAGCTTTACCAATTTTGGCGAAACTTTAAGAGAATTATTCGCTGCTGGTACACCGATAATTGGTATTTGTGCGGCGGGGATTCTAATTAGAACAATTGCACCATTGTTAACTGACAAGGGACAAGAACCGCCAGTTTTAGCTGTAGCTGAAGATGGTAGTGCTGTTGTTCCGCTTTTGGGTGGTTTAAGTGGTGTAAATGATTTAGCGCGTCAGGTGGGGTTAGGACTGAATATCAAACCAGCAATTACCACAACGGGAGATATCCGCTTTCACACTGCTTTGTTATCTCCTCCTGCTGGATATCATTTAGCTAACCCAGAACATGGGAAAAAATTTATTGCTGATTTATTAGCTGGGGGAAAAGTTAAATTACAAGGAATAGCACCTTGGTTGAGTGAGAGTAATTTACCTATTGATGAAAATGGTGAGTTAATTATTCAAATTACTGAAAATTTGGGTAATTCTGATCCTAATTGTTTAGTTTATCATCCTGGGAAAATTGCGATCGCTCTCACCAAGCCAGAACCAGATACAATCACTCAAATTCACCAAATCCTCGCAGCATCTAATTTAGCACCTGCCGCAGTGTCAGGAATATTTGCACCGCTACAACTGGCGAACAATTCCCAACTTCACTCTATAGCGACAACTTTGGGAGTTCCTATCCGCTTCCTACCCACCAATGAATTAACGGAATTGGTTTTGGCGGCTACAGGTGCAGATAGTCGAATTGTATCATCCCCATTTTCCCAGATAGCTGTTGCCATTTCCACGCAAATTATCAACCCCGACACCATTGGACAACCCCAGGGCAAATTAGCGATTATTGGTACAGGTCCTGGTGCATCTCAATGGATGTCACCCCAGGTAAAGGAAATTTTGGCATCAGCGACGGATTTAGTCGGTTATAAAACTTATATTAATTTAATTGGACATCTCGCAGATGGTAAGCGTGTTCATGAATCAGATAACCGCGTGGAAGCAGAGAGGGCATATCAGGCACTAGATTTAGCCGCATCAGGAAAATATGTAGCAGTTGTATCTTCTGGCGACCCCGGTATTTACGCAATGGCAGCGGCAGTGTTTGAGGTTTTAGAGCAATATCATAAACCAGAATGGCAAACCATTGATATTCAAGTCGCCCCTGGTATTTCGGCTATGCAAGCCGCAGCAGCCACTATTGGTGCGCCTTTGGGGCATGATTTCTGTGTGATTTCTCTCTCTGACATTTTGAAACCTTGGGAAATTATCGCTCAACGAATTACCGCTGCGGCTAAAAGTGATTTTGTCATTGCTTTCTATAACCCTGTATCAAAAGAACGCACTTGGCAACTAGCCGCCGCGAAAAAGATTTTAATGGAACACCGCAAACCTGATACCCCAGTTGTGTTGGGACGAAATTTAGGAAGAAAGGGAGAAGAAGTCCAGGTTACGACTCTAAAGGAATTAGAACCAGCATTAGCGGATATGCGAACTGTCATTATTATTGGTTCTTCCCACACTCGACAAATCCAGCAAGATCATAATATTTGGGTTTATACTTCCCGCCGATATAATTCTCAGGAATGATGTTTTTTCTATTAAACATAATATCCTTCTTCTTTCTTCCTTTCTCCTGACTCCTTTAAGATATAACTCTCTTAATTATGTCTAGTTTATATCTGAGAAAGACTTGATTTTTTTATTCTCATCATCAACAATAAAAACATCATGTTTCAGACATGATTGTAGCCAATAAAAGTGACAGAAGCCCTGATAATGTCCGCCCTTGCGGACATTTTACTTATTATAAATTCTTAGAAAAAAAATGACAATTATAT
>NZ_JADEWA010000640.1:0-2205 GCF_015207865.1 Dolichospermum sp. LEGE 00246 | reverse complement strand
CTCATGAAAAGCCATCATCAAAATACTAAATTTTTCGCTCAGACATAGCAAATTTGCAGAGAAATATTGTGCTTAATATTCACCAAATTTCAGGTAATAATTAACCTCAAAATCAGTAAATATCCAACATATCCAACACTATGGATTTTTCTACATATCTATTATTGTGAAATCCGGAAGATTTTTTTGAGAAGTAAGTAGGCAGGCAAATAAATTTTCCTATCCAAAATCTATTTTTTTGGCTAAAGGTAATTTTTTACTCCTTTTTTATGAATCAATTTCCGTAATAACAGATTGTGACAGTTAAGGCTGTCGAATGTGGGTTACAGCGGTTGATAAATGATAATAAATCATATATTAAACAGCCTACATCCAAAAATAGCGGCAAGGCTTACCTGAGAAACGCTAACCTAAGCGGTGCTGAACTAAGTAATACTATATTGACCGACGCTAACTTCAATCTTGCCAGAGTTACAAATGCTGACTTTAGAACATCGCGGGGCAATTGTTAAGGATAAGATAGCTTAAAACCGCCTCAGAATTTATTCTGAGTCTAATAGCAAAAGTCGTCTCAAGACGACTAGAATAATCATTGAGTCCGTTTTAATGGACTTCAGCTATTAGACTGGTAATTAATTCCCAAACGGGTTAGAAGGACAATGATGAATGTTTATTAGTTCAACAGAGCTAAGTGAAATTATTATCTCTGCACCTGCACCAGTTTTATTTTTAGATATTTGCGGCTTTTTTAGATATCGTTAAGGAATTGAGAAATAAAATATTTTAATTTAAATAAACAATCCTGGAGAAACATTAAAAAATTCTCCTAATGCTTTTGCTTAAGCCTTACTAATTGCTCTTTTCCTATTCACAACCTCAGAAACCACACCTTTAGAACCAATAACTCCTACCAAATCAGATTGTTTAATTCCCCTAGCATTCATTAAATGTTCTAACATGGCATGGGGAGATGATGGTTCAATAGGGTAGTGTTTATTTTTATTTGAAAATGCAAATCTTACTTGATCAATATGTTCTCATTTAGAGAACGGTTTATCAATAGAAGTTAGGAATTAACGAAAAAGCCACTTAAAGTATAAGTGACTTTTCATAATTTGAAATTAAATTCCCATCACTTTTATTGAAAACAGAGAATTATTCATTAATAGAATGGGGAATACCCAAAACTGCACAAGGGAAATTTTTACCGAGTGTTGTAATCATGGGATGATTACTAGATTGGCAGCCTAAAAAGAGAATATCTGCACTTTCTAATTGCACAACCTTCTTTAGTTCTTTAGCAATGTTGCCAAATCGCAAATGAGATTTAAACGAACCTTGCCATTCTTCGGCTAGAGTTTTGGCTTGCCAAATAATTCTGTCTGCTTCCTTAATAGAAGTCCTAGATTCTCTTTCCAATTGCGGTAAAATTGCTGTTCCTTTGGGTTGATTTAATCGCAACGTGGCTGGCTTTGATGTATTGCTGAATTGGGATTCTAATTGAGCTTTATTATTGGCAACATTGAATATATCAACAGACTGGCAATTGAAGTTTTCTTCTACTACATAAACGGCTTGAACTGTAATTTGAGAGTTAGTAGCTAAACTCGTTTGGTGAGCAATCCAACAAGCGATATCTAGGGCTGTGTGACTTTCAGGTGAACCATTATATCCCACGATAAAATTGGCTGATTTTGCCTGAGAAACTCTTTTAGAAAATGATTTTTGAGTTTCTGGTAGTAATACCATTTGTTCAATTAGGTCATCACGACCGATAGCACTTTGTAATCGTGCTAACATTGGCTTAATTTTCACAGTTTTAACTTCTCTCCCTTGAAACGATTAATCAATGAGAAGCGGGGGATGACAATTTTAAATTTCAGATTTATCTCAAATCCAAAATCTAAAATTTATTTAAGGAAGCCCCAATCATAACTGAATATTACAGCCAAGATTTTGGAAGTTCCTTCCATTGCCGACGGAGTTAGCTGACGGGCTAAGACTGGAAGGTGTCTCTCGTAAGATTAGCCCCAAATACTTGGTTCCTCCGTTTCAAATTCAGCTTTGATGAATTTGAATTAGGCTACCCACTAAAAATATATTAATACTATTACACTAGGTTTAAATAAAGTCAAGGTTAAGAATATTGAGGATATGGTTGTAGTCAGGAGCTTAATTACTAATTTTTCCTATTTTTACTAATAT
>NZ_JADEWA010000083.1:0-15215 GCF_015207865.1 Dolichospermum sp. LEGE 00246 | reverse complement strand
TTACAGAACAAGATGATTATTTGAAATTAGTAATCAACGGGAAAGTATTTTACTGGAATAAATCTTTGAAAATCGATGATTTACCTTGGCTTTATGCTGAAGTTTTTTATGAATGGGAAAAGAACCCATCTTCTTATGGACATCCAATGCTCAAAATTGACCAAAAAGATTGGGTGATTGATGCCGGAGCTTGCGAAGGTTTTTTCTCCCTTTATGCCTTTGAAAAAGGTGCAAATCGAGTCATTGCTGTAGAACCCTTACCCTCTTTGCAAAAACCTTTACTGCTAACTTTTGAAAATATGGCTAAAGCTGAAAAGTTTTCAGTGATTTCTGCCGCTTTGGGTAACGAGAACAAAACTCTTTTTTTAGATAGCAATCAAGATCATGTCTGTGATTCTCATATTACTGAGACAAAGGACACTAATCTAATTAGTGTACCTGTGACCACCATTGATACAACTTGTGAACAATACCATTTACAAGGTCAAGGACTGATTAAAATGGACATTGAAGGTTATGAAATGAAGGCTTTAGAAGGGGCAAAAAAAACCTTGGCAAACTATAAACCTCAATTGGCGATCGCTGTCTATCATGATTATGAAAATGCTCTTAAGTGTCGAGAAATTATTCTCAAGGCAAATGCCACCTATCATGTAGAATTTAGAGGAATGTATGCTTATTTTAATCCTCCAAGACCCTATTTATTATTTGCATGGTAAAAATGCTGAAAAAAATTAAATCTTTGTCTGGAAAAATTATCCCCTACAATCAAGAACTTCACTATCTATCAAAACTTAATCAAATTGGGCAACAAATTAATCTTTACCCTATAGTTGAGTCTTCTGCTCAAAATCAAAAAGTTCTTTTCGGTCATAGTTTCAGCATATTTGCACCATGCTTTGTCCATGATCGGATTTTAGCTTATGCCTTAAGGCTAAGAGGTATTCAGATATTGCCTGTTTATTGTGATCAAGTTCAATCCACTGAATGTAATGTCTATGGAGGAGTGTGGGGAGGTCAAAACTTTAAAGAAAATTGTAATAACTGTTTAAATTGTTCGCAAGAATTATGGCAAGACAACCACTTTACTCCTCTGAAATTATCTAGTTACTTAAGGGATGATGATCACAGAAACATTAATCATCAAGTTAGTCAATTAAATCAGGAAACATGGGTAGATTTTACGGAAGATAATCTTCCTTTTGGTTTATGGGCTAAGGATATATTGGTTAACAACTTTGTAGTAGGAGATTATCGTTTAATTCCGAACCAATACTATTTAGGTGTTAATCATATTAAAAATTTGCTTTTGCTAAAAGTTGCATACAGCAGAATTTTAGAGATTTGGCAACCAGATAAAGTGATTGCCAATGATAGTTATTATGGGATGTGGGCAATCCTAGAAAAATTATCTAAAAAATATCAAATTCCTTTTTATTCCCACTGGTTAGGGGGAAAAAATGATGCTTGGTGCTATGCCTACAATGATGCTGCCATGAATTTAGATTTCTCAAAACCTTGGGCAGCTTTTTCTAGTCTTTCTTTGACTGAACAACAGATAACTAAAGTTAAAAACTGGTTAGATGGACGAAGCCAAGGTAAAGAAATGATTCTTGATACCTCGTCTTTATCAAAATTTAAAAGTGATGAGTTTGACATAACTATGATAAATTTTGATAAACCAACTGCTTTGTTAGCCTCTAATGTAATCTGGGATTTGGCTGCACTAAATAAACAAGTGGTGTTTGATGACATGATAGACTGGATAGTAGAAACTATCAATTGGTTTAAGGAACATCCACAATTTCAGTTAATTATTAAGCCTCATCCCGCGGAGTTACATCCTTCTATACCCGCCACTGAGGAAAGAGTTGAAACAGCTTTAAAGCAAAGGGCAATTGAGTTATCGAGCAATATTATTTTGCTGTCCCCCAAAGTCAAATTAACTGTTTATGATCTATTTCCTTTAATTAAAACCTGTTTAGTTCATACGACAACAGTAGGAATAGAAGTGGCAGCTTTTGGTCTTCCTGTGATTACAACAGGAAAGTCCCCTTATCGAGGATTTGGCTTTACTCTTGATCCAGTTACTCCACAGGAGTATTTCAAAAATATAGAAATGATTTTATCAAGCCAATCTTTACCAAGTTTTGACAATCAGTTAGACTTAGCCTATAAATTCATCTTGTTTTATCATTATCATTATTACACCAAGATAAATATTATGGATTACAAATGGGGAGAACCGCCAACACTTAAAATCCAATCCCTAGCTGATCTTTTGCCTGGAAAAAATAAATATTTGGATTACATTATTGATTCTATTATCCAAGGATTGCCTATTATATCTGAAGATCGTTGGATGCCTGAGAATTAAATCCTTCAAGTCTGTAATTAAACCTTAAAGAGAACTTAATTTTTATGATAGGAAAAATAATTAACAAAGTAATTAATCCTTTTGGATTCAAAATTGAAAGAACAGTAGAATCTAATTCTCCCAGTGATGCTGATGGATATGCCGAGTATCTAAAGCAAGCCACAAATATGGGAATGGATGTCAATGACTATCTCACGACAGTTTTGGGTTGGCCTTGTCCGCTCTCTACATTAAAAAGTGTACTTTTCCCGTATATTAATCCCAGTTCCAATATTATTGAAATTGGTCAGGGAACTGGCAGAGCAAGTCGCCACCTTGCTAATTATTTGTCATCAGGAAACTTGCTGTTGGCTGATGTTAGTGAATGGTTCACTAATTTTAGTGTTCAGTATTTCCATGACTATGGCAATGTTTTTGTTAAAAAGATCAACAATAAACTCTTGCCAAATTTTGATAATTGTGTCCCCAATGTTCTTTTTGCGGAGGGCGTTTTCACCTATTTGCCATGCCAATATATATATATATATAGATCAATTTAAGCGAGTCTCATCTCCCGACAGCATCGTTTGTTTTGGCTATAAGTCTTATACTTGTCCAGAAGGACTTAAAACTTTGTTTCGTGTTTGCGAAGCTGGTACAATACACAATACCTTTTATTCAGATGATCTAATTAAACTTATTTGTGAAAAGTGTGATTATGAAATAGTGAAAATTATTGAGCAAACTCCCAATCTCTCAAATAGCTATGTAATAGCTCGTAAAAAATAGACAAAGAAATTAAATTATGATTAAACCAAAAATCCTTTTTGTTACTCCCATTTTGCATCATCCACCAATTGGTGGACCTACATTAAGGATCGAGAACTCGATTAAAGCAATTTCACAAATTTCAGAACTTTATATTTACAGTAGAGTTGCTGTTAATGGAATGGGCGGTAATATGGCGGTGGAATTTTACAAAACATATTGCCATCACTTATACTTTGCCCCCTTCGTCAACCCACAATCAAACTCATTCAAAAAAATTCAAACCCTATTTTTTAGAATGATTAACAAGCTAAGTCGAGAAATATTCAAGAAAAATATTTTTAGTATTCATCATCAAGAATCAGAAAAAGATTATCAGCATCTACTTGCCATTGCATCTACAATCAAGGCTGATATAATTTGGTTGGGTTGTGGCAATATCTCCTATCCTCTCCTGAAATACATTAAAGATAATTCTAATGCCAAAGTTGTTTTGGATACTGATAGCGTTTGGTCTAGGTTTATTCTGAGGGGGCTTCCTTATGCTAAAGGTGATAAACAATATCAACAAATTTATCAGACTGGACAAGAAAAAATCGCAGAAGAAAATTGGGGAACAAAACTTGCAGATGTAACTACAGCAGTTTCAGAAATTGATGCTGAATATTACCAAAATTTAGCTAATGATTCTCGACAAATTAAACTATTCTCTAACGTCATCGATCTTGAATCCTACCAATTAATCCCACCCATGCCAAAGGGATTTAAAAATCCTTCTATCTATCTAGCAGGAACATTTGGCTCCGATAGTCCAATGGATGATGCGGCACGATGGGTGATTAACCAAGTGTTGCCCATAATTCGACGAAAAATTCCCAACATTCATTTTTATATTATAGGTAACGGGTCTGATACAACTCTTTCAGATATTCAAGATCCACAAATTACCATTACAGGTAAGCTAGAATCTGTTTTACCTTATCTCTGCCATGTTAATGTGGCTCTAGTGCCCCTAAGATTTGAATCAGGAACACGCTTTAAAATTTTAGAAGCAGGAGCTTGTAAAATCCCCATTGTTTCGACCACATTAGGGGCAGAAGGCATCCCTGTGACCCACGAAAATGACATTTTAATTGCGAATGAACCAGACGACTTTGCAGCAGCTATATTAAAATTAATTAACGATCAGGAGTTAGCAGAAAAAATTTCAACTAACCTTAATAAACTTATTCAACAATATTACAGCATAAACTCTTTAGTTAAAGAAGGACAAGAAATTCTTGCTAAACTCTTAAACTAATTATTACAAAAGTCCTTGAGTTTAGTCTTGCCATGATAATCCATATACCAAATTAGATCAAAAGTTTCGATAGGAACAAGTTAAAAATTTAGATTATATAGCAAGAGGTTTAAATGATTGAAAAAATTACTAATCAAGAACAATTATTAGCCATTATTATTTCTCATCGCTTCAATGAGTCAGGCATTCACTTTTTCACCCCCAATGAACTGTCTCAACAGTTGGCTTATATGCACCACCCCACGGGGAAAGTGATTCAACCTCATGTGCATAACCCAGTCATTCGAGAAGTTACCTATACCCAAGAAGTTTTATTCATCAAAAATGGTAAACTCCGGGTAGACTTCTATAATGACCAACAGGAATATTTAGATAGTCGTATTTTAGAAGCAGGAGATGTTATTCTCCTAGTGACCGGGGGACACGGCTTTGAAGTATTAGAAGAAATTGAAATGATCGAAGTCAAACAAGGTCCCTATGTTGGGGAACAGGACAAAACCCGATTTGTGGGCATTACCGCCGAAGAAGCAAAAATTATAGAATTTGTGCAACCATAAATGAACCCAATTCCTGTTAACGAACCATTACTAGATGGTAATGAGAAAAAATATCTGATTGAGTGCATTGACACCGGTTGGATTTCCTCTGAAGGTCCCTTTGTCAAGCAATTAGAACAAGAATTTGCATCCCGTGTTCATCGTCAATATGCTATTACTGTCAGCAATGGTTCAGTTGCTCTTGATGCTGCTGTAGCTGCACTGGGTATTTCTCAGGGTGATGAAGTAATTCTCCCCACATTTACCATAATTTCCTGCGCTGCGGCCATTGTTCGGGCTGGGGCTGTACCTGTAGTGGTTGATTCTGATCCCATAACCTGGAATATGGATATTAGCCAGATAGAGGCGAAAATCACTCCCCGGACAAAAGCGATTATGGTGGTTCATATCTACGGTTTACCAGTAGACATGGACTCGGTACTAAATTTAGCTGCTAAATATGGGTTATATATTATCGAAGATGCGGCGGAGATGCACGGACAAACCGATAAAAATCGTCCTTGTGGTAGCTTTGGCGACATTAGCACCTTTAGTTTTTACCCCAATAAACACATTACCACCGGCGAAGGAGGAATGATTGTCACCGACAATCCCCAATTAGCTGAACGTTGTCAATCTTTGCGTAACCTCTGCTTCCAGCCCCAAAAACGCTTTGTCCATGAAGAATTGGGGTGGAACATGAGAATGAGTAACCTGCAAGCCGCTGTGGGTGTGGCTCAATTAGAACGCCTAGATGAGTTTGTCTCCCGTAAACGTCGCATGGGTCAACTATATACTGAATTGTTAGCAGATGTACCCGGTATTCAGTTACCATTGGTTAAAACAGATGACGCAGAAAATATTTATTGGGTATATGGTATTGTCTTAAAGGACGAAGTTCCCTTTAATGCAGAAGTCGCCATGAGAAAATTAGCTGAGGCCAAAATTGGTACTCGTCCTTTTTTCTGGTGTATGCACGAGCAACCCGTGTTTCATAAAATGGGTTTGTTTGATGGTGTATCTTGTCCAGTAGCAGAAAGATTAGCCCGTCGCGGGTTTTATATTCCCAGTGGTTTGGGGTTAACAGAAGAACAAATTAAACAGGTTGCTGCTACTTTACGGGAGGTTTTGCAATGAGTGTTTTTGGTAATTATGCCCACTACTATGACTTACTGTACCGTGATAAAGATTATGTTGGAGAAGCCGAATTTATCCATAATCTAATTAAAACCCATGCACCAAATAGCCAAGATATTTTAGAACTGGGTTGTGGAACAGGAAATCATGCCACCTTATTAGCCAAAACAGGCTACCATCTACATGGTGTAGATTTGAGCCAAGAAATGCTACACCGTGCAAACGAACGACTTTCCCAATGTCCCCAGGAATTAGCCGCACGACTGCAATTTACCCAAGGTGATATTCGTGAAGTTCGATTAAATAAAACATTTGATGTTATCCTCTCTCTATTTCATGTTATCAGTTATCAAACTACCAATCAAGATTTATTAGCCGCATTAACCACAGCTAAAAAACACCTAAAACCAGGGGGAATATTTATTTTTGATGTCTGGTATGGACCTGCGGTATTAACACAACCACCAACAGTGAGAGTTAAACGTCTAGAAGATGAATTAATTCAGGTAACTCGCATTGCTGAACCGGTGATGTATCCAAATGAAAATTTGGTAGATGTGAATTATCACGTCTTTATCAAGGATAAAATTAGTGGTACTGTAGATGAGTTACGAGAAACCCACACCATGCGATATCTATTTAAATCTGAAATAGAATTGTTGTTAAGTGAACTGCAAATGCAGCTTATTGAGTCTCAGGAGTGGTTGACTAACCAACAACCGGGATTTAATACTTGGGGAGTTTATTTTGTAGTGAAGAGATAAGATTTTATGTTAAAAAAGGTAGCATTTGTTCATTATCCTCATGCAGCAGCTGCGGCTAGACTTGATACTATGCCGTTTGCTTTTAACTCCGTTGTTGCCTTAGCTAATTCAGGCTGGGAAGTAGATTTGTTTTTGTGGGAAAATTTAAATACAGATTATGTAAGAATATTACCTAAAAATGTAAATATAAAATATAACGAGGAAATTGATAATTTTTCTATTATTAATAGAATACTTAACAAACCCCAAATAAGATCCCGCCTATTATATCTTCAGTTTCGAGAATGCAGTAACTACTCATGTGCATTCGGTCTAGGGCAAATAGGTGCTTATATAGCATCCATTATATCTATTGTTAGCCGTTGTCCTTTTATTTACTATAATGATGAATTTCCGAGCTGTTGGGGAAATGGAATATGGTCACAAATAGAACGTAGAGTAGTTGAGCAGGCAATAATGATTGTTGTCCCCGATGAGCAAAGATTCTTGCAATTATCTTTAGAACTGAATATCAGAGATAAACCTTATGCTGCTTTGCCTAACATTCCAATTAAAACATCTATAGAAAATATAGACTGGCATCAGCGACTGAATATTCCCGCAGATAATACTCCGTTTTTACACGCCGGTTCTGTTGCTGATTGGTCACAAGTTCCTGAAATTTTATCTAGTGTCCCTTATTGGGAAGAAAAAACTAGTTTAATCATACATAGTCGCTCTACCGAAGGTTTATTAAAGTATAAACAACAACTATCACATTTAAACATTCCTAATAGAATAGTTTGGAGCTTAGATCCAATGTCCGATACTACTTTAAACTCTTTAGTTCACTATTGTGCTGGCAACTTTGCTCTTTATCGAAATACTGGTCCAAATATTGAATATATGGGGTTTTCTTCTGGGAAACTTATGCGAAGTTTAGTGTATGGTTCTCCTGTCATCGCATCTAGTTTATCATCTTTAAAATTCGTAGAAGACAATAAGTTGGGGTTTTTAGTCTCGCATCCAGCAGAAATACCTAATGCTGTTAAAAGCATATTGTATAACAGAGAGATATATTCGCAGAATTGCTTGGATTTTTGTAGAACAAGGGTTTCCTTCGAGAAAGGGTGGACTGATTTTTGCTTTCATTTGAAAGAAATTACTGGGCTAAATTTAAGCTGAGTGATTGATTAATCCGAAGACTCCACTCTGCGTCAAGACCTAATAGAACGCGGTTTAATAAGAGCTTCTCAGTGGACAACCCAATATTATGTTAAAAAAATTTTTTCAGTTATTGATAATTTTGAGGCAATTAGACGCTGTTGGAAATAGTTAACAATTACTGAATATATGATCTGATCATGCCCAGATCCCCGACTTCTCTAAGAAGTCGGGGATCTGAAACTGTTGATCTTGAAAGCGATCGTTAATTTATGAAATCTCAAATTGGTCCTTGGGGATTGTAACGTTATTTTAAGATAAACAATTAAGGGGAAAAAATGAACGAAAATTGTTGAGCGATCGCCCTTAAAGAATATACTTTAGAACTACAAGCAAAAAGATATATAGAACTATACCACCAGGTCAGGCGATCGCTTCCCTTGGAGTAGGCATCGCAACTGGGTATACAATGTGATTATAGCCTCTAATTCAAACAGTACAGGCGATCGCTCAAAGACTTGAAAACCATCCTCGAATATCCATTTAGTCTATCAAATACCCTTTTGTCGTCTAGGGTGGCGGTAATTGAGATATGCTTTGTTGATATTGAAAGCGATCGCTAATTTACGAAATCTCAAATTAGTCGTTGTTTATGATAAAATAAGCAATTCAGGGTAAAAAATGAGCGAAAATTGTTGAGCGATCGCTTCCCTCGCAGTAGGCATCGCAACTGAATATATAATGCGATTATAGCCTCTAGTTCAACCAGTACAGGCGATCGCTAATTATGAAATCTCAAATTGGTCGTTGTTTATTTTAAGATAAACAATTAAGGGGAAAAAATGAGCGAGAATTGGCGAGCGATCGCCCTTAAAGAATATACTTTAAAAATGCAAGCAATAAGATATATAGAACTATACCAACAGGTGAGGCGATCGCTCCCCTTGGAGTAGGCATCGCAACTGAGTATATAATGTGATTATAGAGTCTAGATCAACCAGTATAGGCGAACTGCTTGCAGCAGCGCTTCGCTATCGCTCAAAGACTTGCAAACCATCCTCGAATATTCACATAAACCATCACGGGCATTAATTAACAAGATATTTTTCCGCGAGATGTTCCAGTAAAATCAAATTTCTTTTGAGAATAGTTGTAAGTCTAAAAGTTATAAGGAGTATAATAAGTATATGCGTTGTCCCACTTTAAGCGAACTTCCACCACCCCCAAGCGGTAAAACCGGCTGGCCTTGGACCCAAGCAAGTCCCCAACCACCTGATCAAATGCCCGATGGTGCAGAATGGCCTAAAATCAGTATTGTCACCCCTAATTATAACTATGGACGGTTTATAGAAGAAACTATTCGTTCTGTGTTGCTGCAAGGTTATCCTAATTTAGAATATATTGTGATTGATGGGGGGAGTACGGATGATTCGGTTCAGATTATTAAAAAGTATGAACCTTGGTTAACTTATTGGGTGAGTGAGAAGGATAAAGGACAGGCAAATGCGATTAATAGGGGAATAAATTTAGCTACAGGTGAATGGTTTAATTGGATCAACAGTGATGACATTTTACTACAAAATGCTTTTCTGACTTTGGTAAAAATAGCTCAATTAGTCGATGATCCAAAATGGATTTCTGGAGCTAGAATCGAAATGAGTGAAGATGGTTTATTTGGCGATAGATGCTTACCTTGGATAATTGATCCAAGTGTTATAGGTTTAGGAAATATGTTTTTTCCTCAAGATTCTACATTTATCAAATTGCAATTTATTCAAGAAAATAACTTAACATTAAATGAAGATTTAAATAATGTATTTGACACGGTTCTACACTACCAACTAAGCGAATACGCAAAGCCTCTCCTGACTACCGCAATTTTTTCAGCCATGCGATGGCATAAAATGCAAAAAACTGCTGATAAAAATTCCCGTAGTTCGGAGCAAAAATATATTCTAGAATATCTTCAAAAACTCCCTTTAATCAATCGTGTTATCTTGCGGTGTTTGAGAACTCGTTTACAACCTTTAGTTAAGGCTATATTGCTAGTTGCAGTATTTTATGGACTACTACCAGAATCACGAAGTTGGTTATCCGTATTTTTTGATACTGATATCAGTGAATTTAAAGTAGTCCCATCTCGCTCATGCTTACTATAAGTTCGTAAAGCAAATAATTAAATCTCATGAGTCCCCTAGTATCAATACTAATTCCTTGCTATAATTCCGATAAATGGATATCAGATACAATAAATTCAGCCTTAGCGCAAACTTGGAGTAACATTGAAATTATTGTTATTGATGATGGCTCGACGGATGGTAGCTTAGGGATATTAAAGCAGTTTGAATCACCTAAAGTTAAAGTTATAAGTCAAAAAAACCAAGGTGCGAGTGCGGCAAGAAACAAAGCTTTTTCAATATGCAAAGGTGATTTTGTTCAATACCTAGACGCAGATGATCTGCTTGCACCTGACAAAATAGAACTTCAAATGAACTTGTTACTACAAGACTGCTGTGACTATATAATTGCAGGAGAATGGGGATTTTTCTTCACAAACCCATTAAGAACAGTATTTACAGACCAAGCACTGTGGAGAGATATGCAGCCTGTTAATTGGTTAGTTTGTGCTTGGAAAAGTGGGGGAATGATGCCTCCTCACAGTTGGTTAGTTCCTCGTAATATTATAGAACGAGCAGGTAATTGGAACGAAAATCTTTCCCTAAATGATGATGGAGAATATTTTTGCCGAGTAATTCTATCTAGCAACGGAGTCAAGTTCTGTCCTGGAGCAAAAAGCTATTATCGGACTGGAATACAAAATAGCTTAAGTCGGCGACGTTCTAGACAATCATTTTTGTCGCAATTTAATTCTATTCAAATCATGACTGAACAGTTATTGATGGTTGAAGATAGTCCTCGCACTTGCAATGCTTCAGCTTGTTGTTGGCAAAAATTTATCTTCCTGGCATATCCACAAGCGAAAGACTTAATACCACTTGCTGAAGAGAAAATTCGTATTTTAGGCGGATGCGACTTAAAACCCGGAGGTGGAATAATGTTTCAAACTATTTGTGATATATTGGGATGGAAAACGGCTATTCGTCTTCAAAGATTATATTTTCAATATCGATATCAAAATCGTGCTGGATAAAAGAATAACCGTATCGGCTCAATAAATAGGGGTAACAGATTTTATGTCTCTTGTTGCTACTACTCGTCAGTTGGGTATCAGCTTTTTTGAATATATCCGCGACCGGATTTCTCAGCTTGGAAATATTCCATCTTTGGCAACTATTATTCGGGAAAAATCTGTTCTCAATTTCCTTGGTTTGTCATGGGTGCTTGAATAACTCTTTCCCCGATATATTGAGGGGATACGAAGTATTAACATGAATAAAAGTGGCTGTAATAGTAAACCTATTAAGATAGGCAAAAACGTTTGGATTGGTAGAGGTGTTGCAATTCTTAAAGGTGTTACTATAGGCGACGGTGCAGTTATTGGCACAAACGCAGTGGTAACTCATGATATTGATGCTTATGAAGTAGTTGTAGGCATCCCAGCTAAACATTTAAAGTACCGCTAAACCAAAAATTACTTAACTATGAAAAAACCAGTTCCAGATTCTTCTTGGAAAGATTACTAACGATCACTTTATGCTCATGATGTCAACCATTTTGCTGTTAAAGATGGGGAGGGTTCTATACGGGCATCACTTCAATACAGTAGACGGATCACACTCATGCAGGATACTATTCATAAATTGCCGAATGTTAAGCGGATACTTGATGTAGGATGCGCTCAAGGTAATTTGTCGCTTTTACTAGCTGAACAGGGTTACTCTGTTACTGCTAATGATTATAATCCAGAAGCATTAGAGTATATGATGCTAAAATACGAGTATGGAAATATAGAGCTTGTTCCTGGCAACATCGAAGAATTAAATTTGCCAGAAAATAGCTTTGATATGGTCATATTTGGAGAAGTGATTGAACACGTAGCTTATCCTCAAAATATTTTAGAGATTTTACGAAAATTAATCCGTCCAGAGGGGTATATCTTAATCACTACCCCTAATCATAGCTTCTACCGTAATATTAGTTCGGGAATGCCCAACTACAGATCAATTAAAGATTTTAAAGCATTAGAAAGTTTACAATTTAAACCAGACGCTGATGGTCATCTATTTTTGTTCAATCGTGATGAATTAATAAAAATAATTGAAGATAGTGGTTACAGTATTATCAAGCATCAACTCATTTGTACTCCTCTTTTATATCATTTTCTGTTTCTACCCTTTTTTCTTCGACAACAGTTGAACACAATCGCTGAAAAATCACCCTATTTAGGATTAGGCCATTTAGTTATTGCTCAAAAGATATGAAATTATCAATAATTATCCCTACCATTAATCGCTATCATGACTTGAAAAATACTTTAATTTATTTGAGTGATCAAAATTATAAAGATTTTGAAGTTATCATTATCGACCAAACTCCAATTCTAGAATCACAGACAGTTGATCATAGTCGCTTACTAATTCGTTATTATCACTCCGAATTTCCGTCAGCTTCAGCGGCTCGTAATATAGGAATCAAAGAAGCCAAAGGAGAAATTTTGCTCTTTTTGGATGATGATGTGATTATTGAAAATCCAGATTTCATTCAAAACCATATTCGGCACTATGCCGACTCTAAAGTTCCAGGAGTAGCAGGTCTAATCCTAGACAAAAATCAAACAAAGCGTTATACTCGCCACTGGATGAGTTACCGTCCTGATGTGGGGTGGCTTTACTTTCCACGAAACTATGGTTGTTTTTGTTGGGTTGATGGTGGTGGGAGTGGTAATTTATCAGTTCGTCGTCAAGTAGCATTGAATGTGGGTAGCATGGATGAGAACTATGTTAAAGGCGCACATCGAGAAGAATCGGATTTCTGTCTCAGAGTAACACAGAAATACGGTCAGTTTATTTATGATCCAGATGCAGATTTAGTCCATATTGGCAATATTCAAGGTGGCTGTCGTACTTGGACTAGCAATAAACAAATTATGGCAGATCACCATTTTTTTGGGGGTACTTATTTCATCCTAAAAAATATACCGATTAATCAATATCCAGATCACTTATTCTGTGCATTTCGCTACTTTGTATTTAATAGTAATAACTTACAGAATCCTTGGTTAATAGGGATTTCTTTGAGAAAATTATTGCAAAGCTTTTATCAAGCTTGGAAAATACTCAAAGTTCAAAAGCCATCTTTATAATCTAAGCATATACAAAAAAGATGAAAATTATTTTTATTTCTGAACACTATGAGCCTATTTTAGGAGGGACTACAACCTATGTAAAATCTATTTGTGAACAGATTTCAACACTAGGTCATACAATAGAGTTAGTCGTGCCGCAAAATGCACCAGTTGGTAAAATAGAAATCGTAGAGATTAATTGTAACTGGCGAATTCACTATATTGGATTGGGGTGTAGCCTGACTGATATTCCCCGAACTTTGCGGTTTAAATTTGTTGAAAACGTCAATGTTTACCTACATCAAAATATCAATAAGTTCAAGCCCAATATTATTCATGTACTTTATGGAATGTACTTAATTGAAGGACTAAAAACTGAAGATTTTCATATACCTTCTTGTGCAACAATAACAAATATTCCCCCACGGGAGTGCAGTAATTCTTGGCTTGGAGATATGACTTGGAGATACGTCGCAGATATTTTAAGAAAAAAAGCTGTGGAGTGGATAAACTATCGAAGACTTATACTCCATAAATATAATGTTTATCTTCCAATTAGCGATCAGGTAGGGAATATTATATCAGAAATATTGCCAGAATCCAAGATTGTGCCAATTCAACTTGGTGCTTTTCCACCAAACTGTGATTTATCTTCTCCCTCTATAAAGATTACTAATCAAATATGTCAAATACTGACAGTTGGTGGATATGTACCTCATAAGGGATATCACATATCCTTAAAAGTTGCTTCCCAATTATTGGGTGAAGGTTTTCAGTTTTTATGGACAATAATCGGACCAGTTCGCAACGACAGATATTATAAATATCTACAAAATCAAGTTAGAGAATTGGGGTTAAGTCAGGTAATTAATCTGAGGACAAATGTATCTAAAGACGAACTGGAATCGGCGTATTGTAACACCCATATTTATGTACAGCCTTCCTTAGAAGAAGGATTTTGTCTAACAACGCTAGACGCTGCTTTTTATGGACTGCCGATAATAGGCACTCCTCAAGGAGCTATTCCTGAGATTATTCAACAAGCTAGAGGTGTACTAACAGAGCCATATCCACCTTCTATTGCTAATGCAATTACTCATACATGGAAATTACTTCCCGAATATAGCTACACTAAAGATAGGCTTGTTGCTATTAGACAACAATATTCATGGAACAGGGTAGCACAAGAAATGATAACAATATACAAAACATTGACTTCTGATGCAAGCTGAATCACTCCAATTATATGGGCAAGGTATTTGGGACTATATTGTTCTGGCAATTTTTTCTGTTGTCACAATATGGATAGGATTTACGAAACCGCACCGTATCCTTTATATTTTACCTGCCTGCTTGACCTTTTACTTTTTTATTGAATCGGGAACTCGATGGACTCCAGAAAAAATAGTACCATCAATATTTCTGCTTTCACTAAGTTTAAATACACGGGTTAAGTTGAATCTAAAAATATTTTATGACCCTTGGTTTAAGTGGTTTTTACTAATAATTTTGACATCTGCTATTTTGGGCGTATTCAATAGCAATAGCTATATTGACACAGTTACTGAAACCTCTAGTTTTCAATCTCCATTCTTCAGAACAATAATTCAAATGTTTACATACATGAATGGATTATTAATCTATTCAATTGTTTGGTATAACTCTAAAAATATTGGCAATGTATTAATTTTTTTTAAATCCTATGTAATAACCACAACTTTCTTATGTTTCTATGCGGGTTACCAATTACTTGCATCTGCTATTCATTTACCTTTCCGAGGGATTGTTTATAGTGCTGGAAAAGTTGGTATTGGAGCCTTTGCTGCTTCTGGTTCTGTTATTCTTAGAGTGAATTCCTTTTGTGTTGAACCTAAAACCTTTTCTGCAATCCTTTTTGCTTCTATAATCTTGTTATTGTGTTATTTAGACATACGTCCTCAAATATCTAGATTTAAAAGAGGTTCTG
>NZ_JADEWA010000639.1:0-2233 GCF_015207865.1 Dolichospermum sp. LEGE 00246 | reverse complement strand
CAATACTGTTCGGTTAAGGGGAGATAGAGGGTAAAGTCAAAAATATTTTGTTCGCGTAGGCATTACGAGAACAATAAAAGCTAAAAAAGTTGCTTATACCTAACAAAAGGCACGCGGAAAAAACTTAATTGTCAATTGATGAGAATATCCTTAAACCGTGGAACTATAAATTGTCAATTGAGAATGAAAAATTAAAAGCATCAAAATGGATATATTCAACTTGCTTGGTTAAAAATTTGAAAAGATAGTTGTTGTCGAGGAGTACCATGATTTCGATGACTTCGTTTTTTACTCTTAAACTTTGAGCGGGCTTTTTTGACTACCCTGGGATTACTTCTATGTTGTCGTAAAGGAATTTCTAAATCTGAGATTTCGGCAATTAACCAACTATAATATGTGTTGATATCCAGTTGATTATTTATCTGACGTTGAAACTCAGGAATCGCCCGACGAATCACTCGAAGACTACCAACAAAGCTTAACCTTAATGGAGAAATATTCTTCAAAGTGGCACTTTGAAACATTAAAGAACGGAGGCAATAATGTGCCAACAACCAACCATAAATTTCTTGGACTACTTCACGAGGATTCTTAGAACGGATATGTGTTTTTCGACCATTCAAATGGATTTTTAACTCATCTAAAGTATTCTCTGCCTCCCAACGTTGATGATATTCTTGCGCTAACATCAAAGCCGGAAATTTAGCAGTATCCATTAAATTTGTAATCAACCGATAAGTTTTTGGAATCCCATTCTCTTCAATAGTATATTCAATGATGCGGACGGGGATTCGGGTTTCACCCTTCTTTCTGGACTTGCCATCAGGTGCAATCCACGATTTATAAGAGCCATCTGCAAAGGTTTTAACTACTACGAATTTCGCATGGACTGGGAGACGACCAAGAAAATGACCCTTTTGTTTAATGATTGCATTCACCATCTTGAAAGAATGTAATCCTCTGTCCCACATTAATAACATACTAGAGTCAATACTGCGAAGTAATTTTAAGGCACTTCTTCGTTCTCCGATGCGATAGGGAGTTATTAATGCATCTATAATTAAGTGAGTACCTGCCTCTACTAAAAACACTAATCTAGCCTTGGGGAAAGCTGGATATGTTCCTTTTGGTGAACCAGGATAGCCAAATACTCTGGCATTTTTTTCTGTGTCTGGAACGTCCATTACTGTTCCATCCATCGCCATAATTCTTAATTCTCCCAAAAAAGCCCCTGGTGTTAATATTGTGGCTAAGGGCTTTGCTACCATGGAAAATAATCGAGTCATTACCGCCGCCCCTGTTCTTTGACGAGCTTGGAGTAATTGAGGAAGAAGATGGTACTTGCCAACGAATTCCTAATGGTATTTGTAAAGAACTTAAGCCATGCATGAGATTTTTGAAGACATCAATAATTGAGTCCGATGACCAAAAACTCATGGCAATTACTAAGGTAACAATTGCATAAGTTGGTAGTCTTCTTTGTCGTCGCTCCCTGCTAGAAGTAGTTTCAATTGCATTCGTTATGGTTTGTGCTGGAATTACCTGTGACAAAGCCAAAAGTAGTTGTTTGGGGTCAAAACAGGCTGTTTGTACCTGAAAGTTTACCAGTGACATATACTAAAAACAGAAGGGAAGAGTGGAATTTTAGTTGTCACTTCATAATATATTAAATGGTATTATGTTCTCGAAATACTATCGAGAACATAATTTTTTTTGATTACTTTTACCTTGAGAGCCTTAATCTTAATCCCCTCTCAATTCATTATGAAGACGAAAGAAGATGATCTGATTTCCAGAGCAGAATTACTGCAACAAACTATTGCGACGTTGCAAATCATGATTCAACAAATTAAGGCTGGTGGAGAAATAGCAGCATCTGGTTGCTGTGTTTCCCGTTACCAAGCACGGGGTAAGCAAGGGGTTTATTGGTACTACAAATTACACGCTAATCACTCAATTTTTCCTACCACTCAACCCGACAAATTGAGTAAATACAAGCATTTAGGCAAGGCTGGAAGTCCGGCTCACGTTGATGCGGTCATGCAAGTAGCGAGGAGAACCCAAGTTGATTACTTGCAATCATGTATTGATTCTCTCCGACAAAATTGGGTTGATTTGTACGATAGCCTCAAAGAGAAAAAGTAAGTCTCTCAATTTTAATTATTCTCGTAAATAAACCGCGAACACTTTTCTCTTGGTTTTACTCCCCATTTTCCTTAACCGAGCAGTATTG
>NZ_JADEWA010000638.1:0-2246 GCF_015207865.1 Dolichospermum sp. LEGE 00246 | reverse complement strand
GGGTTAGGGAGGGGTAAAAAATATTTGATACATCAACCATAACTTTTCAAACACCCTCTTAGGGACTTCCAATTAAAAAAATACCCAAAAATTTCTTGTGGTGCGGGACGAAAAGCCCGCCAATCATTAAGGACGGGCAGGATGCCCATCCCACAAAATTGGGTAATTTATTTTTTGGTGTTCCCTTAGGGTTTGCTGAAAAAGTTGTCTGTGAGGGCTAGAAGTATGGCTAACGCCACACTGTGCTATCAGAAGGTAGGGGCGCAGGGTCTGCGCCCATTCGGGAGTATGGCTAACGCCACGCTGCGCTATCAGCAAACCCTAATTAGGCGCTGGGATTGCGCCTCTACCTCCTGACTTAACTCCTCCCCGCAGGTACAGAGTTGAGTAATCGTGAGCGATTTTGCCTAAATTGCAACTTAGTCTTTGTCGAATCTGAATTTAACTGATGTTTTTTTCGCCAATTTCCGGGAGATAACCCATAATGTTGGCGAAACTGTCGAGAGAAATGAGGAGCATTTTGATAACCTATTTCAACAGCAATTTCCTCAATTGTGTGATTAGTATTTTCCAATAAAGATAAGGCTGCTACCATGCGCCGTTTCACAATCCAAACATTTATTGGCTTTCCTGTTTGTTTACCAACTTGGTTAGTTAAATATGCAGAAGAATAACCTACAGCTTCGGCAACATCAGATGAAGTAATTCCTTCTTGATAGTTAGCTTCTATATAATCGAAAATTATTTTTAAATGGGGAATATCTGGAAAAATTGACGGAGAATTTGCTGATGTATTAGGTAATTCTGTTGATGTTAGTTGATTGGGGTTTGTTGCATACCAATATCTAAAAAGAGCCTGTTTTTGTAATCTAATATCAACGGCTCGCAATAACTCATCCGTTGTTACAGGTTTAGTTAAATAATCATCTGCTCCCAATTCCATTGCTTTTCGTAAAGATGCCTTTGTATTAATAGCAGTCAAAAAAATAAAAGGAGTAATTGCTGTTAATGGATCTTCCCGGAGGTGATTTAATAAGGTATAACCATCTATGTCTGGCATTACTAGGTCACAAATTACCAAATCAGGTAAATATTTCTTGATTAATTGCAGTCCAGTTATACCATTTTCTAAACCTATGGCATTATAGCCTTGAGAATGAAGACAATCTAAAACAAAATTGCGGTTGACAATATCATTATCAATGACGATAATTCTTTTTGTTTCGTACATAACTATTCCAATCACTAGATTTTGTTATTTTTAGCCGTTACTAAACTCTGTAACAATTTGCGGAAAAATTTTGGATATAAATAGGGCAAAAGGAAACATAAAATTCGAGTAAAGAGTTAATAAAATCTTGATAATTGCTATTGTTTCAATTAGTATTAGTAATTGAAACAATAGCAGATTTATGTTTAAGCTTGAATAAATCTGATTTTATCAATAAAAAGTAAATACGTTCAACTTGGTTGCATGAAAAAACTAATGGTTGTTTTTATTACTTTTCACCTGAGTCACCCGGAAAAATGAACCTAATTCCATACCAATACTTGTCGGTTAAGCTCAAAAAATAGAATTACGTAGGTTGGGTTGAGAAACGAAACCCAACATTTATAAGCTTTTTTTGGGTTACGCTGTCGCTTGACAATCAAGACAGTCGCTACAAAAACTCTTAACCGAACAGTATTGAATCTCATACAATTGCCATATTGTCAATTAATATCTGTATAAACTTTGGGATGGTGAGATTTGATAAATAGGTAAATTGTGAGTTATTTACCTGATTTTCCCAAATTTAGTCTCTTTTGCATTCAACTATGAAAGAAGATACAAGGTCATCTGTCGCCAGGAATATCTTTCTGCCTCAAATTAGCTGCTAATCATTTAGCATCCTCCCCAGGGTAGATAAATGATTGATTAAATTTATATATAACTATCAGAAAGAATCACTGAACGGCAAAATTAGAAAATCTGGAATAGATAAAAGTTAAGAAGCAACATAAAAGGAGTAATGATTTTACTAATAAGTAGGTTGGCGTTGAAAATTGTCGTTATGGCAAGGCAAAAGGCAAGAGGCAAGAGGCAAGAGTGAAGAGGGTTTGGGCGGTTTTACGTTTCTTTACACAGTTTGGTTTTATTGTGTTCACCTACTTAATCACTTACCAAGTATTAAACTGAACGAAACAATTTTTAACTTGATTATACGAAAAAATTAACCTAAAAAAACAAGAAAATAGTATATAAT
>NZ_JADEWA010000082.1:0-15346 GCF_015207865.1 Dolichospermum sp. LEGE 00246 | reverse complement strand
TTTTTTTTTTGAGGTGATCGCGGAAACCAGCCGCCCTAAAATAGTTGTATCATTTTGCCACTAAAACTACCTTACTGCCTATCATCGCTAATATACAAGGTTGCAATTATGCTACCTTTGCACTTATGCGACCTGTGTATACTTTAGCTTGTAGATCAATTATTTGCACTATAAATTTTTTTGGGTAATTTTCTTTGGGTAAATATATTTATGTAACCATTCAAGCTTGTACTTCCTAACAGCGAAATCCGTTGTAAGCGGTGTAATTCCGACTTAAATGGCAGATTGTAACTGTAGATTCTACTAGAATCCTCAATCTTTTTTGTGTAAATTATTTCCATTATTAATCTTTTTTACACTGATCGCTCGATCCGATGTGACTATATATACGTATTAAGGATCGAGTATTGATCCTTAATAGCTAAATTTTGGGCTTTTCTCAAATCAAAAACTAGTCGTTCTCCCTTCGTAAACAAGGGTAATACGGCTATTCTGTGACTTGAAGAAATGGCGGTTTTTCACTATGGAAACCAATGTTTTTTTATCATTGGTGATAATTAAAATTGCATTGTCTAGCCGAGTTATTGTGCAAGTGTCAAGGAGTTGTAGAAGCATATTCAGTTATCAAGGTTCGGGTTTAGCAAATAAGGAAAATTTAGCGATGTGTGGGCGATCGCTATTTATCCATTAGTTGTATCAAAATTGCCTCTAGTCGTTCTAAAGCAGCGTTAGTTGAGCGTTGGTTTTCCTCAAATCGCTGCTGATGTAGCTCAAAATTGCGGTTACTCTCTTCCTGGTTACGGTCGAGCCGTATCACAATATTTTCTAGTATTGACGTTCTAGTATCATTACTTAGTATTATTTCATCCAACATTGTGCTACGTCCTAAAACAGTAGTAGCTGTACTGATAAAATTATCAACCTTATAACCAATTTCAGTTACTACTTCTGATAATTCATTCACCTTACCTGTAAGTCCTTCCAGGCTTGTAGTAGTGTTTTCTTGCTGTTCTGCTACTCGGTCAAGCCGTTGAGTAGTTTTTTCTAAAATCGCTTCTATCCGGTCTAGTCGGGATGTTTCAGTTGTCATGGTTCTGTGGGTGTGGTGTGGGCGATCGCTCCGTAGGAATCGCACTTTTGCTAGTTAGATTTTTGGTAATTCGGATCGTGTTCTGTAACGTAAGTCTCTACAAATTCCGTTACAACTTCACTCATATTTTTACCTTGTCTGGCACAGACGGCTTTAAAGGTATTCCTGAGTGATTCACTCATAAAAATTCTTAAAGAAATAGTTTTGTCCTCAGAATTAGAAGGTTCAGCCATTAGTAACAGTAGTAGTTATTGTGTCAATTATCCCTATTGTGGCACTTCTGTCAATAAATAGGAATTAACACTACTTGCACTACTGTTACTCTATGCTATACTATCACTATAGCCAAGTAAATGCAACCCCACCGCATCCTTAATAGTCCTGTATGGCGTGATTGTGAAGGTTTTAGCGTAAATTCTGGCAATACAGCTACAGCATAAATGCTCACAGTGCATAACAGTTCACTCCTAAAATGCAAGATGCTTAGTACAAGTACGCTATATGCGTAATTCAAATAAGCAGGATGTGAATTACTTGCACTGCAAATATGCAAATTACACTTAGTGCATACTGCATGAGAAATTATGGAAGAATCGCGGACAATTTACGAGACTTTAGCAGGTTGTAGGGTTAATGATGTGCATTGGTGGCGAGTCAAAAAGACAATGACCGCGTGTGAATTACCCCTAACAAAATCAGGGTTTGAATTGTTTATCTCACTCAAAAAAACTTCACCAAGATACTTCTCTCAATACCACAAAATCAAGTCCCAAATAACCCAACAAATAGAACAGGCAATAGGTGAAGGTATCACGGGGGAACAGTTCCTAAAACTTCTAGAACAGCTAAACATTAACCCCAATCAGTCAACAGTTTCCAGATGGTTTAAAGGGTGCGGTGGTTTCAAGAATAAAGGTTTCTATAACAGAACAGTTCTGTTACCAATTCTTGCAGTAAGTCTCATCTATAAGTCCAAAGTTCAATCTAACCAACTATCAAAGGTAGCGTAAATCATGTTAACCACAGTTGCAAAACGTATTCAAACAAGCCTAAAACGTAAAGGGGTAGTAGCTACGTCAGGAGACATTAAAGATTACCTCAGAGCTAATGTAGGGAATATTGAAAACATCACCAAAGAAGAGGAAAATAACGCTACTAAATACTTCCTATCTACTGCCACCAAATTAACCGTAATTAGTGACGACGTGACCACAGAAGATTTAACAGAAGTAGAGGAAACATTTAGCAGTGTAGGTGGTGAACTTGGAAACATTGACGGAAACATTGCAGAACCTACACAGATGGAACTGGAAACATTAACCAGTGAAGATGTAGACATAGTAAACAGTGTAGACAATGCTATCAATACAGCATCTATACAGGATATAGATAGCAACGATTTACACACAAATGAAGCTGCTTTAGATACTGAGAATGAGACAGCTTTAGCCACTGCCACCAAATCAGAATTAGTTGCTTCTACTGCGGGGGAATTGGGGATAGTTCTTAACACTGGAGAAATTGAACTGATAGCCCAAAACGTCAATTACTCATCTGATGATTTACAGGAATCACTAGAAGAAATAAAGAGCGCGATTATTGCTTTTGTCCGTCATAAGATAGCGTTAAACTCCCAAAAGATTGGTGAAACTTTGGAGGAAATAACCCAAGTAGCCACAGACGGATTTAACCAAAATAGTCAACAATTAACCGACGGACTACAGAACATAAACAAACAGCTACAGCAGCAAAGAACCGACTTTAAAAGTAAGGTCAAAGCTACCCTCTCAGTATTCCAATTACCCGCAGCGTCCTAACTTTAAAGTCAAGATTAACCCTATTTGGATACTAGGAATAATTACCGTAATTGCTGGTTTAACTGCTATTGATAGCTTCCGTTTTAATAGCAGTATCCAGAAACCAGATCACCGTTATTTTGCTGACCCTAACAACTATCTGGAGTTCAAACCATGAAACAGTTACCACCTGCCAAAGTCCCCAAGCTTAGAAACCACATTCTACCCAAAGGTAAGCTACTCACCCAAGTTTTAGGAAAAAAGTTTGGTGTCACACTCAGTGATTTTGACCGTGCTATGGGTGGAGACATAGCAGCAGCCCAAAAAATAGGAGAACTTGCTAGACAAGGTAGGTTATCCCAAGAATTAGCTCCTAAACTTGCACAGGCATATTTAGAAATTATCAACGGTTCAGAAGCTTATAACAAGGCAACTGCTGACATATTATTACAGGCTGGAAAGTCAGCGATCGCAATTGATAAAGCTGGTTCACAAGTCATGTTAGGACAACAAAAATATGTCCACTCCAGACAAGAATTAGCACAGGAATTTGTAATTGGGAAGAACTCAGAAAATAGTCGTCATGCTTACCAGATGAACTATACCCAGATTAAGGCTTATGTTGATGTTCACTTGACCGAAGTTGATAGACAAACTGCAATTTTAGAACAGTCAAACAGACCGGAAATAAAACAAGTCGCTGCTGATGAAGCTTACCAAACTAAAACCATGAATGAAGCATTAAGCAAGGGTGAAACAGCCCGTTATGACTTGATTCCTGAAAAGAACTATAAAACAGGAATCATGGGGAAAATAGCAGAAATTAGATCAGCTTTAGGATTTTAAACCGTAATTAAAATACCCCTACCAACTGCTAATTGATAGGGGTAATCAGGTCAAGTTATTACTTAAATCTATGCTAACACAATCTACACCACCGGATCTAGATTCTATTCTTAATGAAGATGACGACGGACAGCTACCGGGGGAAACTATCAGATATTTGACTCATGTTGAAAATAAACTCTATGCAGATATTCAAGCCCGTAAACGAATAGATAGCGGTTTATTGTTTCTAGCGTGTCAAATATCAAGTTGTAGCCTAAGTTGGTTGTTATTTAACCTACAGGTGACTTTAACCATTATTCAAGTTTCTAGCGCGGTTGTATCGCTGTTACCTGGATTAATTGACGTAGGGGATAGTTTTAATTTTTCAATCAGTTCTGATTCATGGGAATTTTCACTAGGTAATAAACCACTGATAGGAATAGTAAAACTTGCCATTGGTGGTGCTGTAAGTTTCTCAGGTACATCTAAAATTACTTCTGAAATTATCCAGACTAAACAGGCGATCGCACAAACTTACCAAGAAATTAGAAGTAGTGAGGGGTTAAGTTTTCAATTACCAGATATGGGGATGAGTTTATTGATAGCGTTATCTGGAGTTGCATTACTAGGAATAGTTAAAAAGTTTTCTAATACTAATAATAATCAGGAGAACAATAGCAATGATTAGGTTCATCAAGTCACTTATTAAATTATTTGTCAGTGGTTTAGTTACAGCTATATTTTTAAACTACCTAATCACTGGATTTGTAGATATTGTTTATAACATTAATTCAGTCTTGATATGGTTTCATAAGTCCGGTATGGGTGCATACATCAGTAAATTGTTTGGAGGTAGATAATGCAAGAAATACAGGAATTTAACCAACAAATAGTTAAGCAAAGACGCAGTTCTAGTATCTTGGTAGGTATTTTACTAGCATCTGGTTTCATTGCTTCAGTGCCGATGTTCTCAGATAGCATCAAGCACAACGAAACCCTGTATTGCTATGTGAAAGATAATTGTAGAGGCTACAATATTAAACGCGGTATCAGCTTTTTAGTTGATAGAGAGCGCAGAAACCAATTATTTGATGAGAATATTAAGGTAGTTAAACTTTTACCACCTGAAGACCCTAAAGCGGTTAATTTTGGGTTATGTGCTAGTTTGTTTCTGTTATCTGCTTATGGTGTGAGCAAAGCATTAACTGATAGTCAAGAAAAATCAATACATTCTCAGTTTAAGTTGCTTAAAATCAAAGCACTGGAGACGGATATCATAGAACAAAATCACATTGATCTATTCTCATTTTCAAAGCAAAATCAAAGCGAGATTACTAAACAAGTCATAGCACGTCAAACAGCAGAAACTATACAGCAGCTAAAGTCAGAAGGTGAGGTACAACTTGACCACCTTAATGGACAATTGCAAGGTCAATTATCCCTAAAGGGTCATCAATTGCAGTTGTCAGAACTTGATAAGGAAACTGCTAAAAACAACCTTGAGACTTTAGAGACTAACAGGAAGATTGACAAGTTATCAAAACCAGTCCAGGACGCTAAAACACCTACTCCAGATGAACAGCTTAAAACTTCATTGATTGACGCTCTCAAGGGTCATGAAGATGGTTATTTGTGGACAATCATAAATAGTCTAAAACCGTTGTGGTTAATAGGTAATCAAGGCAGTGGTAAGACATATACGGCAGGAGCGATCGCACTCATCAGGAAATACTGTCTTGATGCTCCTATTGAATATTTACTTGATAGACACGCCACGGGGGATAATGCCGATGTTTGGAAATTCTTGCAGTCTAAAAACATAGCAGAAATCGAAGAAGATATAGCTTCTACAATGCAAGATAATATTACATTTTGGGGGAACAGGATTAAACAAAAACCCAATGATAAGCTACAGGTGATTGTAGATGAGTTTACAAATCTAAGAGGTTTAATTGGGGAACTTGCTGACACCTGGTTTAAATTATCCCTAACAGATACTAGAAAAGCTAAATGTTATTTACTGGGAATTACTCACAATGATACCAATAGCAGTTTTGCAGAAGGAACGAAAGACACTCGAAAAGCAGGTATGATATTGATTCAAAAGTTTAGTGCTAATGGCGAAACACCCTTATCTAGAATCGTTATTAGGTATGGTTTAGTAGATGGAAACGGAAACAATTTAGAAGATATTGAAAAGACATTACCAAGCTGGTTTCACCCGCAGAAAATACATGATCACTTCAATGGTAAACCTATAAACTTTGAGGATTAAATATGAGTCACGACCCTGACTATTATTGCTGCGAAAATTGCCGTGATTGGTTTCTAAAATGGGATAAGGGTAATATCCTATGTCCTGACTGTTTTTATGAACTGTATGACCTTGTATTTATTAATGGTAGATGTGAGTGGATACCTAAAAATGATCAAGATGATTAAACATCCTGATTCCTGATACATAAAACACCCCTACCGGGCATTGGCAGGGGTGTTTTATTTGGGGATATATTATTAATTAAATATCTCAGGATTACTAATTTTATAGCAGCCCTTCCCATCGAGAATAACATCAAATCCCATTGCTTTTAAAATGCTCCTAAACCGTTGTATCACCGATTGTTTGGTGTTAATCTCGATGTCTAGCATTGATTCTATTTCTGTTTTGTTATTCTTAATATTTTCACCGATTTTATTACTTATTAATTCTTCATTGTTGAATCTTTTCCCGTCCATCCAGAATTGACAGTCAAGCATTGAGACTATCTGATAATTCCTGGTGTAAATAGCAGGATCTAATCTTTGTTTCTCTGGTTTCGGAGTGAGGTATGTTTGAACATATTCTTCATGGGATTGTCTATTTCTTTCTGCCTGTTCCTCATCTGTGATTGTTGATTGGGTATCCGGTTTTAAATCAGAGTCAGTGAGATTGCTATCGTCGTCTGGTAATTGGTAATTGACAATTAACAATTCTCCATTATCCGTTGTCAGTTCTTCATTATCAATTGTCAATTCCTCATTAGTAATTGGTGATTGGGGAACGGGTGCGGGGGGAATTGATTTTAATTCCTCAAACTGCTTTTTTAATTCTTGTAGTTCCTCTAGCAGCCCGTTAAATTGTCCCATTGCTGCGGTGTAGGATTTAGCGATAGCCTCACCAATTCCCCCGTCTGCCAATGATTCAGCAATCCTGTTGTCAATATCTTGTATTGATAGTGTATTGATACTGTCAATATTCTGTATAGATAATTTAATCTTTTCATCTATACGTTTATCAATATCTTGTATTGACAAACTAGGGTTATTTGTATCACTGGATGTATTGATATTTTGACTTGATGTAATGACATTACCTGTATTGATAACCGACTTAATATAGCTGATTAGTAAAGCAGTAGCGGTAACATTATTTTCCTTGGCATAACCTTGGAACTGTTCCCACAATTGACCATCAACTCTAAATGACGCTAACTTATCGGCACTCATAGCTGTATATATTTTGTATTGATTTGTGTATTGATTATAGTAGCTATCCATACAAAATGTCAATACGACAATGTATATATATTTGTAATGATTTTAGTTGTTTTGTCATGACAATATTTATAGTATTTGTATTGACAGATGTATTGATATCTTATATATTAGTTGTATAGACAAAACAAAAGACGACCGCACAACTTACCAGGGAGAGCGATCGCCTTTCATTCAAAACCAATGAAGGAATCTATATGACAACCTTAACACAAGAAAAGCCCAAAACCTGCACCCTGACATACTTTGATGGAGAATTTGATGCTTTAATCGGACTTTCACCGCAGGTCACAGAATTAGACAGCCCCTACTATCAGGGTTATCTAGCAGCATCCTTAGAACATGATTTAGTCCCCTTCTAATCACCAATTCCCCCGCCGGGGGGAACTCCACACACTTTACACCACACTAGAAGGAACTAAAATCATGACTAACACACACAAAAACCGAGTTAAAATATTACTCCGTCAAACATTCTGGCAATTAGATGATTGCAGCGACAGGGAACTTACCCCAACTTTGATTAGACAGTTCCTAGCTAACAACGTACCTCACACCTTATTAGAACCTTTTGCGATAAACATAACCGGGTGTGATTGGTGGGAACGGATAGAGAGATTAGTCTGGATGTTTATAGAAGCCAGAAAGCACGCTTAAATAGAATAATCCCCATAATCCCTATCAAGTCGGTAGGGATTAATTAAAAAAGTTCAGCTATCGAAAATAACCATTATCGTAATCTAAAAAAGAGGTATCATGAATACAATTGTACTAACAAATAATAACCTAGAATCATCACTATCTACCCCAATCGGTTCTAGGTTTACTCACATAGACTCAAGACAGGATACAGATGTGTTAAATCAATTATTAGCCGATAAACGCGCAGAAACTACAAGACGGGCATATCTAAGCGATATTAATAACTTCTTTAACTTGATGACAGGTGATACAGCTAGTCATGATGCTGTATTAGAGTTTTTACATTTATCCCAAGGTCAAGCTGTTGCCACCGTACTTAAATATAAAGCTGCATTAATAAATAAAGGTCTTAAAGAAGCAACTGTAAACCGTCGTATTGCTGCTATAAAAAGTTTAGTAGTGTTTGGTCGTAAGGTCGGGGTATGCAATTACTCACTAGAAGATGTTAAGGGGGAAAAGACAGCTAAGTATAGAGATACAACTGGAGTAGATGCACCTACATTTAAATTAATTCTCCAGCAATGTGATCTCAACACTGTTAAGGGGATAAGAGACTATGCAATTCTCCGTCTGCTTTGGGGTAATGCCCTCAGACGGGGTGAGGTTTCTAAACTTAATGTGGGGGACTTTGACCCCACTGCTAAGACTTTACGGATTCTAGGGAAGGGTAAGGGGACTCAATACCAAACTATTGACCTCTCACCTGCTGCTGTGGAGTCAATCAATAATTGGTTGTCAGTTCGCGGTAAAGTCGCTGCTGGTACACCTTTGTTTAGTGCTTTGGACAATGCCCATAGAGGCCACCGACTAACGGGGGATGCAATTAGAAAAATTGTCTGTGAATATTCCCAAAATGCAGGAATAGCAAAGGCTATGAGTCCCCACAGGGTAAGACATAGTGCCATTACGGCCGCTTTGGATGCCACCGGGGGAGATGTCAGGAAGGTACAAAAACTCTCACGTCACAGCAAGTTGGACACACTGATGATTTATGACGATAACCGTAAACGGGACCAGGGGGAGGTTTCCAATTTGCTTGATGACTTGCTGTAATCTTTGCGGGGGTAAGGGTTTTAGCGAGTACGAGAATCACCGATCTTTACCCCCCTTTTACCCATCTCTGGTATTGTTTTTACGGTGCTATTTTTAGCCTATAAGTACCAGTGTTTACCCTCTCCTAAGAAGTAACAAAGAGGATGGTTTTGTTAAATTTTTGAGCGATAGTGAAGTGCTGCGTAGAAATTGTTTTTTAACCAAAAAAGAGGATAATAATTCAAATACTCTCAGTTAGGGCAATGAATAAATATATTTTACTATTTCTATCTCTTACAAGTATCAATTTACTGCCAGTGCGAGCGATCGCACAATCTACTCAATCCTGTGTAAATTACTGGACTAATCCTCAGACGGGTAAGCAAGAGTGCTTGACAGTGACATATAAGCCGTCTTTTGAGTACCTGGGTGGGATGAGCAGAATCAATAAGAAAGGGAAAAGAGTAAGAGTTAAGTTTTATATTGAAAAAAATATTGCTGTTACTAACGGCATGAGTAAACCAGCAAGGCAAGTGACAACATTTTCTGACGGCTACAGATTTGAGGATGAGATAGTTGTTGACTGTAACAATCAAGCGATCGCATACAAGTCAGAATCTGTAAGAATCAATGGAGTATTACAGGGCAAAGATGAGAATGAAACTCTTGAATTTGAGCCTGTAACTCCTGGGACAGATGGCGCAGCCGCAAGAACTTACAATTACATCTGTAATGGCGTAATACCCAAGAATTAATTAATTGTGGCGTAATCTTCAAAAAGCATTAATATACAAGCTTTTAAGCCATGTCAAAATCAATGATACGTATACTGAATTTAGTCACTTTTGAGGAAATTTAATATGGTAATGCAATGGTTTCAAGAACAACCACAATGGAACTGTATTCAAACTTTTACAGGACATCAAGGAGCATTTGCAGGGGTTAACTCTGTAGCTTTTAGCCCTGATGGAAAATTTTTAGCAAGCGGAAGTGACGACCACACCATAAAGTTATGGGATATGGGTCGAATGAGGGAAGTTCAAACATTTACTGGACATAGAAATGTTATTCGTCAGGTTGCTTTTTCTAAAAATGGTGAATTCCTTTATAGTTGTTCCTTTGATAGAACTATTAATATATGGGAAGTAAAAACTGGGAATTTAATAAAAGCGTTGTTTGGTCACTATAGTGAAATTCCTAGCATTTCTGTTCACCCTTCAAATAATTTCATAGTCAGTGGTAGTAATGATGGAGAGATTAAACTGTGGGATTTAAATAAAAAAGAAGAAATTCAATCTTTTGCTAGTAAAAACGCTAAACCTATTGAATCAGTTGCATTTAGCCCTGATGGAAAAATAATTGCTAGTGGGGGATGGGATAAAGATTTAAATATATGGAATATACAAAATGGGCAATATCGCAAAATTACATCTCATTCTCAAAAAATTCGGGCAATTATTTTTAGTTCTGATAGCCGATTTTTAGCTACTGCTAGTGAAGATAAAACTATTCGATTATTCAATTTGCCGAGTAAATCTATATCCTATGAAACTCTACAAGGGCATCTTAAATCTGTAGTGACAGTAGCAATTAATCCAAGTAGCACAGTGTTAGCTAGTGGTGGAGATGACAAACAAATAAAGCTTTGGAATTTGAATACTAAAGCAGAAATTTGTACTCTTTCTGAACACCAATCTTATGTAATGTCACTTGCTTTTAGTCCTGATGGAAAATTTTTAGCTAGTGGTAGTCACGATAGAACTATTAAAATTTGGCAACAAGAATAATAATTTATGTCCCCTACAGGGGCAAACTAAGGGAAAAGAAAAGTAAAAATTGGAGAATAAACACAAATGACTCTTGATGAAATTGCACGCATGGCAGCGTCACTAGGTTTACCCGCAGTAATGTTTGCAGTGGCCTGTTCCATTGCTGCTGGTATGGGTTTAGCAGGCGGGGCAGTAATTACAACAGCATTAGCTATACTAGGCGGACCTTTTGGAATGGTTGCAGGTCTAGGGGTACTTGGTGCTTCAACTCTTATTGGTAATGCTGTAGCTAATTATGGTATTGAAGAATTTCTCGTAGCCGTCTACAACGTACATCGCAGCAATGGCAGACCATGCAGCGAACTGACCAGGGAAATCAACACTTTGTGGATTTCATACGAACTTAGGAGAAGAATAATTAACAGAATTAGGTGTGAGTATTAATAGAACAGAAAACTGGGATATGAAAATGGCATCACTGTACCAAATTGCTGGTATCCCGGCTGTACCCCCTGTATATCCTCAAAAAAATCAAAAAACTACTTATTATACTCAGTAATACTACAACTTGTAGTTTTATGTAATTTTTAAAAGCCTTGAAAATAGGACGTTTCAACCACAAAAATTTTAAAAGGGTGTACTACTTTTGCACCCCTTTTGTACTCCTCTGGTATTATTTTGACAGTGCTGATTTTATCTTGTAAGTATCCGTATTTTCCTTTTTATTCTCCTGGTAATTTTTGGTATGCTTTTGGGTTATTAATTCCTTAGAATCCTTTTACAGTAATGCTTTTGGTAGCTTTGGATATACAAGGTAATGCGATCTCTATCTCTCCTCAGATGGGGATATTTCTGGACTAGCAGATTTTTGGCGGCCGCTATATCCCCAAGTTTTAGGAACTGGACAAACTGTTGATCAAATCCCATACATCCCCCTAACAAACAGATATATGGGATTGACTCCAGATGCAGCGGTCTAACCCGTTCCACAGGGTAACGAGTGCTTTGTAAGTGCCGTTAATCAAAGTCTCAGAGGTTTTCAGAACCGCACCCACCCAGGCTTGACCGTCCCACACAAAACAATTTTGGGGGATATGGACCGGTTGAGTAGTTTGGTGGTTAACGTCCTGATTTATGGCCGCGTCCTGATTAGCAATATTATTAATATTACAAATTTGGGACGGATTTGGTATAGCTGTGATACAGTTTTCATTTTTATTTTGTAGCATTGCGATACATTTTACGTCCTGGGATTTTGCCAAATCGGACTCGTACCATTTCTGGAATATCTCACTCCGTCCATCGGTGAGGCCAGATATCTTATATATCCAGTTGCGATCTCCCGTCCCCTCACGTCCAACTTTGTCTAACTTCAATCCCAATGGTTTTAGAATTTTTCTGAGGATTTGAATAAGGGTCATGTCGGGGTGTAGCTTCCCAAGGAACATTCCCAAATCCCAAATATGATTCTTGGCCTTATCTGCCATGTCAGTTAGCAGTGGGTGACTTTGGGTGAACTTGTCCAGTTCTAAAATTTGGGGGATGTTTAGCGATCGCATCAAGTTGACCTTCGCCGATGTTTGGGACTTGTTAAAGTCTGGTAGGAAAACTGATTGATTTTCTCTCATCTTCTTTGCAGATGTTTGATCCTTTTGTGGGACGTTCTCAAATCCCAACGTTAGGAAGTAGTGGAGACGTAATTGGGGATAGTATCCGTCGTCATCTTTCAAAATCAAGTCAGGGGTAACATCAACTTGGTAACGCTGCTTAACTGAGTATTTTCTATGTCTTTGTCTGTCGTCCTTGGTTTTATGCTTTTGATTTGATAATCTTTCATATCCTTTGCTATCTAAATCATCAATATTGATAGCTGCTGTTTCGTCTAAATGATCCAGGTATTTTTCGTCTCGTATGCTGGTTATTTCTTCCTTGATAACTTCGTCGTCGTCATCAAATCTATTGGTGAGTGTATTGCCTTCGCTGACAAGATTTTTAAGGATAATTCCCCTATAATCGCTCATCTCATTATTGATTCTACAAGCCATTTTTGCGTAACAGTTTAACGCAGAATCATTGGTGTTAATGTAGTCCTCTACTACCTCAAAACCAACGTTTTTTAATTGTTGGAGATGTATTTTAAATTGCCTTCTGTTGCTACTTAGAATTGAATATAACGACGTTGACCCGTCCCCCTGCCAAGATAAACCATTGGGAGCTATCCATAGATGACGGGGGACATTATCACGAAGTCTCATTAATTGTTGTCTGACTGCGTTTTCTGACTGCACACCCTGGAAACATCCCCATACACTATCAAAATGATTCTTGACATCAATTGATATTCCAGTTCCCACAGATGGAGAAATTAAGACTACATGATATTGCTTGATAATGTCATTAATCTTGGTGATACATCCATAAGCAGGATGTTCTGGATCTGCAATTGTTTCTGAATCAATTCTCAGGATCAATTCTGACAAATGGGGAAATTTCTTGATAATGATTGACTCAATGTTTTGAGTGGAGTATTTGCCCTTGATTTTCTGAGAGTCAGTTGCTATAAGGGTTTTATCGCCGTTGTCAATCGCTGCTAATAGGTCACGTAACCAGTTCACTGGGGTAGTTTCTTCATGGTTAAAAATATTATATCCGCCTTCTTTATAATCATTGTTGATGATAAAAATATCGTCATCTTTGCACTTGGCAGCCTCTTGTATAAAGTCTAAGGATACATCTGTTAAGTCTGCATCTAACCCTACTATTTTATCGGCGTTAAGTAGTAGGAGTTGAAGCTGTTTAATAACTTCTGTACGGTGTTCTCTAACTTCTGTAGTTGAGTTGAGTAAGTGCCATAATATTTGTTCAACTTCATCAAGAATTACCACATATTTATCGGTTAGCAGGTAAGCATCATTCTCAACATCAAATTGACCCTTGCCTTGTCCATGCAATGAATCAACTACTACCCCAAAACCTTTAGAACGATCTGCTTTGCCACTGCTAATATCGTCAACATAAGGAACGCCCAAGCGACTGCATAGCGCCTGACACAACTGGACTCTGTGGGATACTAGATAAACGCTGTACCCCTCACTAACCAGCTTGTCAATTAGTGGTTTTAATGCCCAAGTTTTGCCCGTCCCCTTGGGAGATTTTACCCCTATAATTTTGTGGGGAATGTTGGTCAAGATATCCCCTAGTTTTTCTTGGTTTAGGTTGAGGTTAATTTTCCTTGATAGTTGGTAGTATGGTTGAGTCTGCGACTGGGCAACGGGTAAAGCAGTAGTAATGATATTTTCTACAACTGCTTTACCATGAACTACTAAAACGTCATCTATACCCTTCTGTGAGAAGTTCCAAGTAGTAATATTGACCTGACATTTTTTGGATTTTAGCAGTCTAGCAGTAGCCGCGATCGCCTTACCAACATTTATTCTTGTAGTGGGTTTTGGGTCATTGTCAAAACAAATTGTTATCTTGCGTTTTGGCGTTGCAAATAGCTGAATCTCAGGGATTAAATTGTGTTTTTTCCAGTTGGTTTCAACTTTGCGATATGCTCCGTTAATTCCGGGTAATGCCACTGCTATAAATCCACAGGATAGTAAAGCAGCGGCTTTCTTCGCGCCTTCACAGAAAATGATGGGTAGGTTGTTTATTAACACCCACTCCCAAAATTCTTCACAGTCCCCAATGGGTACGCCGTATCTATCGCTGATCATCTGCCAAATGCGTTTAGGCACTCGCAGGAAAAACGCTCGATTAGAGGACTTATAGGGATGCTCGTACTTGACGGGCTTTTGATCTTTTTTCTTAGGGTCAAGCCTTGGGTTGTTTGGCTTGAAACATCCCCACTCCATCGGGGCGTAATTGTTCAACGGGTCAACGCCAGCACACCACCAGCCACCTGCTAGGGTGTGGTTGTACATTCTGAGATATCTTCCAACTTCTGAAGTGGTGTATTGACTGCTGTGGGGTGTCTGTTTTCCGTTCCCTAATTTGGCGATCGCATCCGATAGCAGGTATTCATGGGTAACGTCACCTTCTAAGGATTTGAAGTTTAGAGCGATAACGTCGGGGTCAATCCCACTGCTGATTAATTCGCGGTAATGAGTTTGATTTATCTGAAAAGATTCTTGACAATTATGGTAAATGCTACTATAATTATTCTTATCGGATCTGTCATCGGACTTAAAATTTATTTTTACTGCAAGCCCCTGTCCCGTCAAGTCTAGGGGTTTTGTTTTGGGATTTTTCATGACTGCCTCTAAAAGTACAAGTGCAGTCCATCAAATTATTTGTATTTTTATACTTGTACTTTTCTTCAATTTTTGGATAAGCTGGAATCAAATAAATATTTTGTCTAGCTGGTTAGCTAGTTTCTGAAAGAAGCGTTTACTAGACGCTTATTTGTGTTGTTGTGCTTATCCTTCAAAAAGCCACAGTACAAGCTTGATGGACTGCTGATCAGTTTTTTTTTTGAGGTGATCGCGGAAACCAGCCGCCCTAAAATAGTTGTATCATTTTGCCACTAAAACTACCTTACTGCCTATCATCGCTAATATACAAGGTTGCAATTATGCTACCTTTGCACTTAT
>NZ_JADEWA010000637.1:0-2257 GCF_015207865.1 Dolichospermum sp. LEGE 00246 | reverse complement strand
TGTATAAGAGACAGGTATTTAGAATTTCTTTAATCCTAACTGCCAATTCAATTTCTCCTCTAAACAGAGATGCACGTCTTAAAGGTTGTAGTCTGAGCTTAATCTCGTTTGCTTGTAATCTAGTCCTATATGCCGACAAGTTAAATCTCCATTCGGGGTTGTTTTGTTAATTTTATGCGATTTTGGATCTCAATTGTATCAAAAAGGGGTATTTCAGATTAATATCCCATCAATACCGTATCTTCTGGAATAGGTTCATTTCTGTCTTGCAAAACTTCAATGTAGAGAGATATTGCCTCTTCTATGTTAGCTAAAGCTTCTTCACGAGTCTTACCCTGACTAATACAACCGGGTAAACTGGGTACTTCGACAACAAAATACCCATCTTCACCATGAGATAACAGCACGAGTCCTATATCTACATTGTTATTCATAAAATTTCCATCCTGTAAATCCTTAAATCCTAGACATCCTGATTCTGACAAAATAGTTAACTACTTAATGTTTTCCAGTTTTGTTAACCATTTATCGAAATGCTGACACTGTTTACGTATTGTATCCAATCCGATATCCATAGCAATTAAAGAACCATGTAACGGTTTATCATATCCAGGACAACATCGAAGAATACGTTTAGAAGGTGCTGTTATCGGACTATCATTAATATGTTCAGGTGAAGAAAAGGATTCACGTTCACGCTGTAGCTGTTCTACTATGTTTTGATCAAACCATCCTAAAAAAGATTGTGGATTACTATAGAGAAGTCCCTCAAACTCATGCACCAATAAATTAGGAATAAAATTTTGGACTCCAATATCTACACCCATTTGTTGTTCAAGATATTCAGCTTTCTCAAAAATATTAGCTGTAGTGAGAATAGAACTTTTACCGGGAAAATCTTTTGGTAGTCCATACAAATCTAACATCGTAGTTACAAAAGCGGTGCTATCTTCAGAACATTTACGATATAATTCTTTTCTGATTTTTCCATAAGTTACCGCACCTCCTAGAAGTATAGGGTTAACATATATGTTTTGTTGCAAAAAATGATTGTAAAGTAATTCTCTGACAAAAGTTTCTTCCGTTTGTCCTTCTACAAAAATATTGACTCGCATCATCTTGAAGGTCTACCTCCAATAATGTTCTTTTTCCACAATTCTCCTAAAGTATAATCTTCTAACCACTCTTGTAAATCATCCTCATCCAATCTACGCAGTAATGATTTACCATCTTTTCTATCTACAATAATCACATCATTTGCTGTAAATTCATTTAATAATTCTACAGATTGAGTAGAAACAATTACTTGTTTTTCTCTAGAAGCAGCACGTATTAAAGATGCTAAAATAGTAATTGCATAAGGATGAAGACCTAACTCTGGTTCATCAACTAAAATAGTTTCTGGTTGTAAAACAGTAGGTTGTAAAAATACCGTTGCTAAACATATAAAACGCAGCGTTCCATCTGAAAGCAAATGAGCTTTAAAAGGAATATCTTGACCTTGTTCAAACCATTCTAACTCTATTAGATCCTGATTGTGTGGAGAAGGACGCAATAAAAAATCACCAAAGAACGGTGCGACAAGTCTGATTGTTTTAACAATTTGTTGATAAGATTGGGAATAGTTATTTTTCAATAAATACAAAAAAGCCGCCAAATTGCGAGCATCTGGACGCAGATAAATATTATCATTAATAGGAGCAGCTTGTTTTACATAGGCACTATCGCTGGTGTCATGAAAATGATAAACTCGCCATTGCTGCATAGTAGATAATATATCTTTATCCTTTTTTGTCCCAGTTCCTTTAAAAGCCTGAGTTTCAAAATTACCACTACCTATTAGTGCTTGTGTTTGCATTATCGAGTTACCACTACTCCTCCAGCCAAAAGATTCTTTAGAAAACATCAGACGGTTATCTTGAGTTGGTTCAAGAGTGGCAAGGTATCTATTATTGCCAAAATATAGTTCAATCTCTAATTGTTCAGTTGTTTTTCGACCAAAATGCAGCATTGTGTCCGGTCCACCTTGACGACTAACAAAAACTTGCAAATGTCCATCAAGTATCTCTTGAACCATGCGAAAAAAGCTGATAAAATTGGATTTTCCTGCGCCATTGCAGCCAATTAGTATATTGAGTTGAGTAAGTTCAAGATTACATTCTGCAATAGATTTAAAGCCCTTCAAAACAATCCTTGATAGTTGTTTTTTATTAATCAACTTTGCCATAGTTTTTTATTCAGGTAAAGCATCTAAATC
>NZ_JADEWA010000636.1:0-2273 GCF_015207865.1 Dolichospermum sp. LEGE 00246 | reverse complement strand
CTCCACCTTTATCGGAATTATTACTAGAGACAAATATGAATAGTAATAATTTATATGCTGAGGCTTTACTCAGAAGTTTAGCTATTAAGAAACCAGCAGAAAAAAATCAAAATACGGCTGATGTCGGATTACAAGTTGTCAGAGAAACTTTAACTCAATTAGAAGTTGCACCAGCAGGTTATGTCATTGTAGATGGTTCTGGTTTATCTCGGAAAAATTTAACGACTCCAGCAGCATTGGTACAACTTTTACAAGGAATTGGTAAATCACCTCAAGCAGCAGTTTTTCGGGCTTCTTTACCTATTTCTGGTGTCAAAGGTAGTCTAAAAAATCGGTTTCTTAATACTGCGGCTGCGGGAATAGTGCAAGCAAAAACAGGTTCAATGACAGGAATTTCTACTCTATCTGGATATATGAACGCACCCAATTATGAACCCTTGGTTTTTAGTATTATGGTAAATCAATCTGAACAACCGGGGAAAGTCATGAGAACAGCAATAGATGAAATTGTAGTTTTATTATCTGAATTAAAGCGGTGTTAAAATAATTGAGTTGAGTAAATGACAGGACTTACGCAAAATATCTCTCAAACCCGCATTTCTCTGTGTTCTCTGTGCCTCTGTGGTTCGTTATTCCATGACTTACTTATATCTATACTTTCGCACAAAATGACCAAAAAGATAAACTCCATTTACAACCTGAGTTTAGGCAATACTGCCGCGTTTTCTTGCTTCTTTGTTGGAAATCCCGACATTTTTGATCCCAGCTTTAATCATTTGTCGTTCTAAAAGGGCAAAGAACCGGGTTCTATCACCACCCCTGACTACAGCCTGATTATGCGCTTCGGCGATCGCCACAGGATAACCATATCCTTTTTGTACCTGTGCCAACATTAGCCCTAGTGCTTGATCAAACATGATGGAATTTTCTGCAACCCAAGCGGGAACTTCAATCCGGGCAATTTCCGTCCCGACATGGACGTAACAAAAATAAATAATTTGCTCGTCATACAATTCTAAAATTCGGGCATTACTCCGCCATAATGGTCCCCGTTGTCCGGGTTGAAGTTGGGTGGTCATGATGGTAGTATCGCGCAAAGTATCAAATTTTTTGCAAGGTACGTATTCTAGTTGATTGGGACAATGGGTAATACAATCAGGGACAGGGTGAGGACAGGCTAAAAAGCGTAAAAAGTTGGTGGCTTCGGTGCTACGAGAGGCACTAAGATAGCCCATGAGGGGGATTTGGGCTTGTTGGAGTTTTTGCCAAGCTTCCAAAACGGGAGGTAAAATCATATCCCGCGCATCCATCGGTAATTGATCTAAAAACCAGTATATTAACGAACCATCTGTCATCGCTAAGACTGGGGCTGCTGTTTTCGCACTACAAGCTAGTTCTGCTAAGACTGTAGCCTCGGAAGCGGTACGCCGATAACCCATCCATTCATCAGTTCTAATGCCCCACTGACGCGATATATATAAATCTTCAGGGCGATAAAATACCTCCGGTAAACTATCGAGAATCGGGTGAAGATTTTGACCATAGTGCAAAACCACTCTCCCAATATTTAGTAAGTAACAATACGCAATTTCGTGATGATTTGGGGAAATTTGCGAACCATCTGTAGAAATAACAGTATGAACTTTGGGGGGAACAGGAATAGTAATGCAGGTTTCGAGAGGTTCAATGGGTGTAGCATTCGCAAAAATAATCCGATTTCGCCATTCCTCTTGACGTTTAACTAACTGTTCTTGACACTCAAAAGCTTTTTTTAAATATTGTTGTGCTAACTCCAACCGCTGATGACTTGCAGCCACCTCTGAAGTTAAATGTTGACTGAAACCTTGCATTTGTCTCGATATTTTTGTTAAATCAAGCATATTCGTTGGGTGTATTTGTGTTGATGTAAATCAATGCTATATAATTACAGCACTTCCCGATGTTATGAGGTACAAGAACCCCACCCCCAACCCCCTCCAGTATCAAAAGCTTATCCTTTTCTTCCCCCCGCTGCGGGGGGATTTAGGGGGGTGCGATGAGGGGGCTAAGATATAACTCATATAATTGGAAACTGCTGTAACAACTGTATGCTAATAATTGGGAAAATAGCGTCATGAAAAAATGGAAATTAACAATTACAACTCTCATATTAGGAACTATATTATATAGTCAAAAAGTGAGTGCTAGGAATTTAGCGAATATTTCCGATTTTAGAATAAAATCATCCCTGTTAGCACAATCTGATCTGAAAGAGGCAATAGTATATTTCCATC
>NZ_JADEWA010000635.1:0-2274 GCF_015207865.1 Dolichospermum sp. LEGE 00246 | reverse complement strand
TTAAGGTTTTACCTGGAGTCAGGGAAAAAATTAAAACCGTCCCTGATTGGCAGCAACGGTTGAGGGATTTTGTTGATCAACTTCTTGAAGACTTGGACAAACAGTAATATATGGATAGTTATGGGTATAAATTATCAAGCTGCTTCTACCCCTTAATTGATGTCCTAACTGCCTAATTTTTTCACGTTGCCCAAAATCTCTCAATCAAGTCTTGACTTTCTGCTGAGAATTTGATATCCTTATCCTTGATAAGGAAGAACTATCATAAAATAAAAATCAACTAAACCCCGATCCCCTTTCCTTCTTCTCGCCATAACTGATTTAACCTATTAGCGGGCATAGTTAAATACAGCACATCTCCAGGAGCGAGAATTGTTTCCAGCAAATCCCAGCCTTGTACAGTTTCATGGTTGATTTCCACATACAAAGGCACAAAATCCGCAAACTTAGCCACATCCTTCACCCACTCATCACAAAAAGGGTGTATTGGTGTAATAGTAGTTGCAAAAGCTACCCATAAATTATCAGCAATAATCCCATTACCAATAATCCTACCACCGAGAGCAGCCGCAGCAAAAGCAGGAGCAGCGAGTTCAGCAGGACTAAATACAGCCTCAAAATCAAATACCTGTTGTGCTATACCAGCAAAATCAGGATCAGCATAGTTGACAATTACAGGAATCTTTGGCGCTAAAGACTTAGCCTTGAGGGCAATTTCCAAATTAGTCGCATCATTATTAGTAACAGCTAAAACTGCGGTAGCAGTGTTAATATTACTTGCTTGTAAAGTAGCCCGAAAACTCGCATCAGCAAGAATAACCGGAATACTCATTCCTCTAGCAGTAGTCACATATCTATTATTAGCATCCGTTTCAATAACTACTACCTCATGTCCACTCAGGTGCAATTGTTGAACAATTCTAATGCCAATACCACTTAAACCACAAACAATATAATGATGATGTTGAGGAATTCTTGCCGCATCCAAAAATTGTTTTAAGCGACTACCCAGGATAAAATCCGTCAGCATCGCGTACCAAATCCCAATTACCGCAGCCCCAATTAGCATAATCACAATAGTAAATAACTTAATGCTGTCTGGTGCATTTTCGACAACCTTATCATTACCACCAGCCCCCGTAATCATGCCAACAGCAAAATATAAGGCATCAATAAAAGAGATACTATGTTTACTAGCAACATAGGTAAAAGTGGATAGTAAAATAATTACGAATAAAGCAATTGCCATACCCACAACTGATTGGGCGTGTTTCTGAAACTCCCGAATATTGGCAAAAACTTTAACTAATTTTCTGACTAATGACTTACGTTGGGGACGAATGCGAGGTTGAGTACCAATAATTAAGCGATCGCCTACTCTTAATTGTTGTTCCAACAGCACCGCAGATACTAAATTTAGCTTTCCTTCCACAGCCACATAATAAATCAGCATCCTTGTGGGATCTTCCCATAAATCACTAATTTTTCTGCCTTTCCAGGGATGATTTTCGTGGATATATTCCTCTTGAATTGGCCAAATTTGCTCAAGTAACTTAATTTGACCAATAGCCTTATTCCCCAAAGCCGCAAAGGTAAATACAGGTGCTGCCAAACCCACAACACTCATACTTAAATGATTCGACAGAGTTTGATCAAGACGTTCACCTAAATTCGTATTATAAAACCGATTAATAATCCGAATTTGGGGATTAAGAACCCGTGCTTGCATCATAATTGATAAATTCAAAGCATCATCAGAAGTTGCAATTACCAAAGTATGTGCTTCTGTAATTCCTGCCGCTTGTAAAGTAGAAGCTGCGTGTAACTCACCAACAATTATATTAGCAGCAGGTTCACCAGAAACAGGTTTGCGATGAATACCTACTACCAAAGCCCCCTGTTGTCTGAGTAAGCGAAAGATTTTATATCCGGTACGTCCTAAGCCACAAACAATAATTCGAGGTTTCATAAAACCGCAACATAAAATTTATATAAAGGGCTACATATCAGTTATCAAGAAAAGCATCACCGACTCAGAATTGAATTCAATAATCCTCATTGTTGCTTAATTTATGGCAAAATAACTGTAACTGAACACACGATATTTATCTCCAGGAAATTAAAAATTAAAAAATATTACGGGGTTAACCCGGATTTCTAACAAAGAAATAAAAAAAGGATCAAAAACTGCAAAAATGTATATTTAGGGCTTGCTGATAGCGTAGCGTGGCGTTAGCCTGGGGGATGTGGGGATGTTGGGGGATGTGGGGGATG
>NZ_JADEWA010000634.1:0-2289 GCF_015207865.1 Dolichospermum sp. LEGE 00246 | reverse complement strand
TTCTATAATCTTGGTGATGAGCTATTACACCATCCTTAGTGTAAATAATCCATTCTCCACGATATTGTTTTAGTTTTCGGTAATTTGCTTTACGCCATTCTTTGGCACTATTGTATTTTTCGTTCATTTCCTTAGAGCGAATAGGGTTTGGGTGATTTTACTTTTCTTTACATAGATTGGTTTTATTGTGTTCACCTACTTAACTCTAACTCTGACTTAATTAGACTCACGAATACACTAATAATTTTTTCTGGTTGATTTATATAATACTCATCTAAATCAACTATCACTAGATTACCAGTTAATTGCAAGAATACCCATTGATTGCCATTGGTAACACAACCATAAATATTTTCAACATTATTTCCCTCCGATTGATTTAATTGAGCAGCAGCAATCATCTCTGCAATACATTGAGCGAATCCTTGTTTAAGATTATCATTTTTCGCCTCCACCAAAGCAATCACAGGAGATGTTACATATAACTGTTGAGATGATAGACCGATTAAGAAATCGCAAAACCCATTTAAACCCTGCTCAATATTCACATTAAAATCAATTCCTGAGAATAAACTAATTTTATTATCTAATAATCTTCTTACTTCAATTAAAACAGGCGCAATAATCATTTCTGATTTGGCTTTCTCTGTACTAATTGCTTGAGCTAAGGGAATATTATTTTGTAAGTATTTGATAAAAAAAGCATCAACTGTTAACTGGTCGAAAGCGGTGAAAAAATTTGTTCTTTCTTCAATATTAATGCCAAATATTTTAGTGATTCTGTCTAGAGTAAAGTCACTATAAGCCATTTCTTATAACCTTAATTTTGCTTACAGATTAATTCCTTGTTCTGCTATTAACTGTCTTAGTTTAGCTAATTCTGCTTCAGCTAAATCTGCCCGTTGCTTTTCTCGTTCTTCTGGTGTAAGCAACCAATTATTTTCTTGATCATACCAACGTAACCACTGTCTAGTTAGACCTTGATATTCTCCCTCCCATAACCCTAAACCCAATTCAGCTTCTTCTAACCATACCCCTAATCCATTAATAGAGAGGGGTTGATAACGGTTCATTACCAAACCATAACAGTGAATCTCGTCAGTATGGTTATAGACAAAATAATAAGGGATTCTGAGAATTTGCTCATATACCGTCCATTTATTAGGTGGTTGATTAACTTCCCGTAAATTTCTCTCTAAGTCTTCGTTCTCTGTTCCTGGAGATATTAATTCTACTACCACAAAGGGATATGTTCCTTCATACCAAGTAACATAACTTAATCTTAGTTCTGTTTGTTCATAAAAACGGGATACCCCCAAAACTGCAAACCAATCTGGTTTTTTATACCATTGTGTATGCTTGCTGTCGTAGTATAAATTTAAGTCACTACCTGTAAATACATTATCTTCTGCATAAGAAGGCGGTCGAAAGGTACTACGCAATAATTCTGGTTGTAACAGGTGAAATTCGTCTGGCAACCCTGGTTCCTCTGGATCTTCGCTAGGTAAATCATACATCGTTGGCAGTGTTTGGTGAGGAGGTAATGGCTCATAGCTGGGTTTGCTATACACATCACTTTGATACATTGTTAATTATCTCCTGTATTTAATCGCTGTTGCCAAGATTCAACTATCTGTGTGATATACTTCACACACTTCCCTACGTTTTGCGGCACGCTTACACTTATGGGAGTGACTGAGATCAAAAAGACCATCAAAGCCCAACTCACTGTTCAATACTATCCCGGTTCTGTCACTCTCGGACAATATCGAATCTATTTTTTGTAACTCTTATCTGCCCGTCCTTGATGATTAGCGGGCAATTCGTCCCGCACCACAAGAAATTTTTGGGTATTTTTTTAATTGGAAGTCCCTTAGTCAAGAGAAATACCCAGCGATCGCATTTTTTGCTTTAATTCATACAATTCCGTGTTAGCTTGTTCAGCCCTTTGGGATTCTTGTTCAGCCCTTTGGGATTCTTGTTCAGCCCTTTGAGATTCTTGTTCAGCCCTTTGGGATTCTTGTTCAGCCCTTTGGGATTCTTGTTCAGCCCTTTGAGATTCTTGTTCAGCCCTTTGGGATTCTTGTTCAGCCCTTTGGGATTCTTGTTTTGCTATTTGAATTGCTTGGTTGGCTTTGAGCATTTCATCTTTGGCGGATTCTTGGGGAGTAGGGATGATAGCGCCTTCTAAGGAGAAGTAACGCAATTGGCCATTGTGAATACCCAGGAAAAAGCCCAGGGCTTCACTCCATAGCCATCCTTGGGCGTTGGGCGTGATGGGGCGATATT
>NZ_JADEWA010000633.1:0-2289 GCF_015207865.1 Dolichospermum sp. LEGE 00246 | reverse complement strand
GGATAAGCTTTTGATACTGGAGGGGGTTGGGGGTGGGGTTCTTGTTCCGGGTTTGATGACAATTTGCTGTAAATTTGATGATCTGGACATTCCCTGGAACGTCTCTACATTATTTATCACCAAATGTCTGATTTAAACGGCTAAATTTTCCGTTTTCCAAGTTGCCAAATCTGCCAAGGATCTATCCCGATAACGTCCATATTTTTCCGGTTTGCTTTTTATTTTCACGCCCAAATCTGGCACAATTCCAAAATTAGGAGCCATCGGTTGAAAATGCTTAGGTGCAGCGGATCTGATAAACTCAAATAAAGCCCCCATCATCGTTGTCACGGGCAAAATTAGGGGTTCTTTTCCTAAAGCTAATCTAGCAGCATTTGTTCCCGCTAACCAACCTCCAGCAGATGCAGCAGTATAACCTTCTGTTCCTATTAATTGTCCCGCAGCCAATAATGTTGGACGTTCTTTAAATTGCAAACTTGCAGACATTAACTGTGGTGCATTTAAAAAAGTATTGCGGTGCATGACTCCTAATCTGACAAACTCGGCTTTTTCTAACCCAGGTATCATTTGAAATACTCTTTTTTGTTCACCCCAACGCAGATTAGTTTGAAAACCTACCATATTCCAAAGTTGACCAGCTTTATCTTCTTGTCGTAATTGAATTACCGCATAATTACGTTCTCCATTGCGAGGATCAGATAAACCCACTGGTTTGAGCGGTCCATAACGCATGGTATCTTCTCCCCGTCTTGCCATTTCTTCAATTGGTAAACAAGCTTCAAAAAATTTCGCTGTTTCTTTTTCAAAGTCTTTTAATTCTGTTTGTTCCGCTTGACAAAGTGCTTCTCGAAATTGTAAATACTGCTCTTTATTCATCGGACAATTTAGATAAGCTGCCTCACCTTTGTCATAGCGAGAAGCCATAAATGCAATATCTTTATTGATAGAATCTCCCGTAATAATGGGACTCGCAGCATCAAAAAAGTTGAGATATTCCATCCCCGTAAATCGCTGTAAATCTGCGCCTAAATCGGGACTGGTTAAAGGACCAGAAGCTAAAACAACAATACCTTCAGGAATTGCGGTAACTTCCCCGCGACGGAAATCAATTAAAGGGTGATTTGCTAAGGTTTGGGTCAAATCTTCCCCAAATTGTCCTCTGTCTACCGCTAAAGCCCCACCAGCGGGGACTGCGTGTTCATCTGCTTTGGAAATGACAATAGAACCGAGTTGGCGGAGTTCTTCGTGTAGGAGACCGGCCGCGCGATCGCTCGCCATAGCCCCGAAAGAGTTACTACAGACCAATTCTGCCAAATTTTCGGTATGATGGGCAGGACTGAAGCGTTTAGGGCGCATCTCGTGGAGAATCACAGGCACGCCGGCTTGGGCTATTTGCCATGCTGCTTCTGTTCCCGCGAGTCCGCCGCCAATTACTTGTATCGGTTCTTGTGTCATAGCTGTTTTTTATACTATCAATCATTAGGAGAATGCCAACCACTTATTACCCACCGTTTACGAGCAAATATAATCACTGGGTTGTTCATGCGTAGCCTAATTATTGTAGCGCGACCTATAGCAGTTATACCTTCCACTCTTGTACCGTCAGGACTCCAGGTAAAATGTTCTGACCATTTCTGTTTGCGAGGGTGAAAAAGTGATCTTGTTTCGCCAGTTAAGTAGGTTGGCTTTGAAAATTGTCGTTATGGCAAAGCAAAAGGCAAGATTTTGATAGAGAAAATAGTGATTTTTTATCTAACTTCTTGCACTTCTCCTAACCGTGTAAATCGGATTTCAATTCGTCGTCGGGTAACATCATCTTGACGCGCTGTTCCTGCAAATTGTCCATTTGGTAATATTAACTGTGCCGCAGAATAAGCGCGAAATGATAATCCAGATAGTTTGCCTTCTTTTTTTTGAATATCACGCAGCACCTTAACAACTGACAAAGCACGCAGCAATCCTAAATCAGCATTAGAACCAGCTTGTAATTTTCCTATCGGTATATTACCACTAACTACATTTTCTAAATTGACATCTAAATTACTCGTTACATTACCATTAGCTTGTCCGTCTGTGTGTCCAATTATTTCCACAACATTAATCCCATATTGTTTAGTTCTAGCTTCTATTTCTGGTACTATTTGCTTCAAGATATAATTTGACATTTGTTGAGGAATTTCCGCACTACCAGAAGCAAATCTATAAACACCTTGATCTTTTATAACTATAATTGGTGGTGTATCTGTTAACTTTTTTTGAGATTCTAATTGTGTTTGTAAGTATTTTATC
>NZ_JADEWA010000081.1:0-15370 GCF_015207865.1 Dolichospermum sp. LEGE 00246 | reverse complement strand
GTCTGGTAGATGGGACTTTCACCCATATCAGACCGAGAGTTCAACCTTTTCCCATAATTGGATTAGGTTGGTTAGCTTATGTACGGACTGATTACCGTGATTCAGCTAACAACGAATCGCACCAAACTTTTGATTGTTCTTTTTGCCCAGATCAGCACTGTCTTTTTGCCTCTCATTCCATCCAAAAACAATAGTGCCGATTTTATTGTCTATGCAATGGTTGATGACAATTCTGGCAGCTTTATTAACAGCGTTTCGCATTTGACGGTTACGCTTTTCGGTAATCGCTGCAAGTCGGTTAGACCAAAAACCCTGGGGTTTTCCTTCTTTGATGTTGGCAACTGTTTTGTTATACCATTGGTTCAAAGATTTTAGATGTAATCCGTCGATTATGAAGGATGTTCCCACGTTGGAAACACAAGTTAACCAATTATCGATACCGTGGTCGATGCCAATTACTTTAGATTTGTCAATCTCAATAATCGACGTTTCAGTTTGATAAACAAACTCAGCATAAAATTGACGGTTTCTAGGGAGTATGCGAATTTCTTTAATGTCAGACCATTCCAGATTTGAAGGCATTGGTAAGAAAAATTCAGTTATCCCAAACCATGCTTTGACTTGATTACCTAGTGGAAACCTAATTAAATTATCTACTAATTTTAACCATTTTTTTGGGTACGTGACAGTAAATAAACCTCCGGGTTTTCTATAATTAGGTACTCTCGGTTTTTGGTTTAATTCCCCTTTTTTAGATTTTGCTAGTAATTGTTTAAATGATTTGAAAGCTTCACCAACACAAAAACCAAGTTTGTTGCATTGCCGAAGCATAGCCAGCATTAAAATGTTTATTGTTTCGTTCACTTGCTTATAGAGTATGACGAAAAAACACCTATCTGTGATGTTGTCAAAGCTTTTAAAGGCCGTAGTTCTAAGTTATTGAGAGAAGAGTTTCCAGAATTAAAAAAACTCCCGTCACTCTGGACTAGAAGCTATTTTTATGATACTTCGGGCAAGGTAAGCACTAGTAACGTGATGGCATATATAAACGATCCACACCATGAAAGACATTAATTTTGAATGCAGATAAATCTGCTCGTGTCGTTTTTCCACCCCGCTCGCTTCGTGACGGGGCTACCAAACTCCCGGATCTTTTTCGTGTATCTTTATTCATTCTTTCTTTCCTGTTCCCTGTCTCTGCGAGAAGTATGGCTAAAATTAATATTACCCGGACTCATAGCCAATGGAAAGAAGTAATTAAATATTCCTGGTACTTGAATTATTATGTAAAAATGATTTGTCCTTTAGTGATTATTAATCATGCATCAAAGTTCTGGTCGTTGGCGTTTGGGTCTAAGTTTATCACTGGTAACTGTCTTTTTATGGGGAGTTTTACCTCTAGCTTTGACGGTAACACTACAAGAGCTAGATGTCTACACCGTTATTTGGTTTCGCTTTTTAACTTCCTTCTTCTTACTGGCAATTTATTTGTTGTTTCAGCAACAATTACCAACCTTAGAACAATTACGTGCTACCTCTTGGCAATTATTAGTAGTTGCTACTATATTTTTAGCTGCTAACTATTTTCTATTTATGCAAGGTTTAGCATTGACCGCTCCAGCTAATGCTGAGGTGATCATTCAATTATCTAGTGTGTTATTAAGTTTCGGTGGATTAGTCATTTTTAACGAACGTTATACATTGTATCAATGGCTAGGTGTAGCTGTACTAACTTTGGGTTTTGCACTATTTTTTCATGCCCAATTAGTTAATCTTATCACAGCCAAAGGTGAATATTTACTAGGTAGCGGCTTGATTGTTTTCGGGGCAATAGCATGGGCTATCTATGCCTTATCACAAAAACAGTTATTGCAATCGTTATCTTCAGCAAACATTATGTTGATTATTTACGGTGGCTGTGCTTTATTATTCACGCCATTGGCAAAAACTCACACAATTCTCACCCTGGATACTTTCTATTTTTCAACTTTGATATTTTGCGCTTTAAATACCCTCGTCGCCTATGGTGCTTTTGCTGAATCTTTAGTACATTGGCAAGCCTCAAGAGTTGGTGCTGTATTAGCTTTAGCTCCGATTATTACTTTAATTTCCGGTTGGTTGATGTCCGTAGTTACTCCTAATATTATCTCTCTAGAAAATATTTCTTTAGTAGGTGTTACTGGAGCATTTTTTGTAGTTATTGGTTCTATATCTATTGCATTATGCAAACCTAATTAATAGGATTAATTAGCATTATTTAGATTTTATTAATCAGGAAAAATACATAATAAATACTGATGTAGATAATTCATGTATTTATTATAATCCTAAAAGAAGTCTTAGTAATTCAAAGCAAACTAATCGCAAACGGTCTGAAATTTTGTTTGTGTAGTCTGCGATAGGCGCTATTGAGAATAGTTTAACAGGGTGTTTGAATCACTACCAAAATTTGAGCCTCGCTCAACAACATCACCACAAAAGTTAAGCGATGAATATGTTTGGTAATTGGGGCAGCACCCTCATAAAAAATTCTCTAACACTGATTTTGTCCATATTGCTGCCAACATTTGGGATAAGTAACCCGGTTATGGCAGCAGAACAAATTCATGCTTCCTATTCAGCACTAGAAATTTCTATTCCTATTAGTGCCTTAGAAAGCTATGCAAAATATGGGATAATTAATGCAGATTTAGCAGGCTATTATCAATATATTCCTACAAACAAACTCCAAGAATTAAGGAAAATTTTAGTTCAACCACTGAAAATTAGTCCGGCTGTAACTTCCCAATTTCTTGACACCCAACAAGGGAAATTTATCTTACAAAGATTAGCAGGGTTAATTAAAACTAAATCTGATTATTCAAAATTTACTTCTGGGTCATTACGTACAGCTTTAATTGCTGCTGCTGCTGAACCGGAAGGATTAAATTTATTAAATTTATTACGCAAATATCCTCAAAATAATATTAAGATTGATGTGGCTTCCAGTCTAAAAGTTGCTGGTGAGTTAGAGAAAATGATCAACGATACGGAAACAACTATTTCCGCATTAATCCAAGCATCAAAATTAGAAGCTGATCAAATTTCTTATCCTAATTTTTCTCAATTACCAAGATTTTCAAATCCAGTAATTTTATCGACCAAGAAACAAACAATTAAGTTCTTTGATGTAGTCCGTAATCGGCATTTAACCACAGATATATATATTCCTAATAGCCAAAATCCTGTGCCTGTGATTGTGATTTCTCATGGGTTAGGTTTGGATAGTAGTAACTTTCGTTATTTAGCAAATCATTTAGCTAAACATGGGTTTGCTGTAGTAATTCCCAATCATCCTGGTAGCGATGCTAAACAATTAAAATCTTTAATAAATGGTAATAGTAATCAAGTTACACACCCTAATGAATTTAAAGATAGACCTTTAGATATAAAATATATTTTAGATCAATTAGAGTCAGATTCACAATTTCAGCAGCGGCTAAACTTACAACAGGTGGGAGTATTTGGTCAGTCTTTAGGAGGTTATACCGCCTTAGCTTTGGCGGGGGCAAAAATTAACTTTTCCCAACTACAAGCAGACTGTCATCCTGACAAATTGCGAAATACTTGGAATATGTCTTTATTGTTGCAATGTCGGGCTTTAGAATTGCCCAACCAGTCAGGACAAGATTACAATTTACAAGATACCAGAATCAAGGCGGCGATCGCTGTTAATCCGATTACCAGTTCTATTTTCGGACAAGCCGGGTTAAGCCAAATTCATACCCCAGTCATGATTGTCGGTAGTAGTGAAGACACAGTTGCCCCAACTTTATATGAGCAAATTGTCCCTTTTTCCTGGATTATTCATCCCGAAAAATACTTAGTTATGCTACTTGGTGGTACTCATTTTTCTACCATTGGTAATAGCAATCCTGACAGTACACAAATGGCATTACCAACAGATATGGTAGGTGATGCTTCCCAAGCCCATGATTACATGAATGCGTTAAGTTTACCCTTTTTTCAAACTTACATAGCCGGAAAACCAGAATATCTGCCTTATCTGAATGCTGCCTACGCTCAAAGTATTTCTAGTCAGTCCCTGGGTTTAAACCTTGTCCAGTCCCTTGATCATCTCAAATTAGCACCAATTTTAGGTAATCTTCAAGACAGCAAACCTGTTAAAAAGAAACTTGCTCATACTATCGTCCATTTTGGATTTTGGCTGCTAGGTATTGGTGTTTCTCTATTACATTTAATTTAGATCCCCGACTTCTTGAAGAAGTCGGGGATCTCTTATTTGTGTGAAAATAAAAAATCTCAACCCTAAAATCTAAACTTGTGCAAGGCTTTCTCAATTTAAACAAACCACTTGACTGGACTTCTCATGACTGCGTAGCCAAAGTCCGAAAACTACTGAGGATGAAACGAGTCGGACACGCAGGAACTTTAGATCCTAAAGCTACCGGAGTATTACCGATAGCCTTGGGTAAAGCCACCAGATTATTACAATATTTACCGGGAGAAAAGGCTTATCAAGCCACTGTCCGGCTAGGAATACAAACTACTACAGATGATTTAGAAGGGGAAATTATTACCTCTGCACCCTGTCCAGGATTAGATTTAGAAAATATCAAAACGTCCCTTTCCCAGTTTATCGGTAAAATTGAGCAAATCCCCCCCAGTTACAGCGCCATTCAAGTTGACGGCAAACGCCTCTATGATTTAGCCCGAAAAGGGGAAATAGTCGAAGTTCCGGTGCGAACAGTCGAAATTTCCCAAATTCAGGTATTAGACTGGCGAGACGGAGATTTTCCTGAATTAGATATAGCCATATCTTGTGGGGCGGGAACATATATTCGGGCGATCGCTCGTGATTTAGGTACAATACTCAACACAGGTGGCACTCTATCTGCCCTAATTCGCACACAAAGCAGCAGTTTCCAGCTTCCAACCAGTCTCAGCTTTACAGACTTAGCCACCGAAATCGAAAACAGCACATTTCAACCAATATCCGCAGACACACCATTACAACATCTCAAAGCCGTAAATCTAGCCCCAGAATCAGCTAAAAAATGGTGTCAAGGTCAAAAAATTCCCCTCAATCTGGTTATTGACGACTTTGTACGAGTTTATGAAACAGAAACCAATTTTTTAGGAATCGGGAAATTAGCACATGATTTATTAATCCCTCAAATGGTGTTTTTTGAATATCCCAATTAAAAATTAAATAGGGTTTGCTGATAACGTAGCGTAAGCCATAAAAGTTATCTGTGAGGGCTAGAAGTATGGCTAACGCCACGGTGCGCTATCAGGAGGTGGGGGCGCAGGGACTGCGCCCATTCGGGAGTATGGCTAACGCCACGCTGCGCTATCAGTAGGATTTAGAAGAAGTTATCAGTAATATCAAGTCTGGAAAACTTTTACTCTTGCCTATTGCCTATTGCCTTGCCCCAACGACAATTTTCAACGCCAACCTACTTAACCTGAAAAGGTTTTTGACATTCTCATGATAAGTTCATAATTCTCCTGATAAATTCACAGAAAATTCATAAAAATAGCATAATTTATCCTGTACATTACTGTTTTTCGGGAATTACTCTAATATACATTCGGGCGCATATAACCGTCGTGAGGAGTAGAATTTTGAGAAGGGCAAAATTTTTATGTATGTTATTACGCCCAAATTGGCTAAAGTTCATAGGTACAACTTTATTAAGCTATATATGGGCTATCACCGCTCTTTCAGTTACCCCTGCTTCTGCAACAAATGAAATAACTCCTAAAACCCATAGCAGTAAAGAATTAATAACTGATCAAGCTCAATTAAAGACTAACTTGCCGGATCTCCAAGATGTCTTAGCGAAAAACGTAGAGTCAGGGCGGAAGATTGAACCTCTACTTTATCAAAAACAATCATGGATCACTGCTCAAACAGATACTTCAGCACCAAATGATAAACGTCAACTTAATACTGATAAATTACGCCAATATTTACTAGTTGACCCTCTGGTCAAAGTAATTCCACTCAAACGTACTTACTCTCCTTCGCTTACCTTTGCTACACCAAGCGCCTTTGGAGCTACCTGGGGTGACGTTTTCCTAGGGGCATCCGCAGCAACCACTGGTAAAGCTAGAACTCAACCAGACGGGAGTATCAGTATGGGTTTTGGGTTAGGAGATGCCCGGAAACTAGTTGGTCTAGAACTTGGCTACAACATTGGTAGTATCAAAAATTTTGGCTACAACGGAACTTTTGACCTCAAAGCTAACCGCATTGTCTATGCTCAAGGCAACACTCAAATAGCTGCGGCTGCTGGCTGGAAGTCTTTTGCACAGCACGTTAAAGGGGAATCAGTTAGACCTTCCAGTGCCTATGGTGTAGTTACAAGTTACTCCCTATTAAAGCCTAACGATACTGTTAATAAAATGCCCATTTCCTTTTCCATAGGAGCCGGTGGTGGCGATTTTCGCACAGGTAATGCAAATACGGGTGTATTTGCTGGAGTTGGGGTACAAGTTCATCCCCAAATCGGTGTGGGTATGGGCTGGAGTGGAGTTGGTTTCAACGTTGGAGCTTCTTTCGTCCCTATATCTACTATTCCCTTGACAATTAATGCCGTAGGTGCAGATCTCACAGATACTAGCTTGGGCGGTACGGTATTTGTTCTCAGCATAGGCTATGGTTTCAATTTCTTACCCAAATAGATCTGGTTGAAAAAGTCTGAACACCTTATCTGTTATTGTTTCTACCTTTATTCAGCCAACCCTAAATAAACACTTCAATCCTGATAAAATCACCATGTTAAAAATCAGAACTTTTATTCTGGCTCTCACTCTCACTCCCCTACTGGCAATCAATTGGCAGCAACCAAGCCAATCCCAAACTTCACCTAGTCTGGGTACAGCAGGTGGTATGAGTGGTGGTGGAAACATTGGACCAATTAATACGAGTCCTAGTGTGGGGACTGGTGGGAGCATAAGTGGTGGTGGCACTACTGGCTCCAATGGTAATACTGATTCCAATCCCGATGATAATACGAGTCCTAGTGTGGGAACTGGCGGGGGCATGAGTGGTGGTGGCACTACTGGCTCCAATGGTAATACTGATTCCAATCCCGATGATAATACGAGTCCTAGTGTGGGGACTGGTGGGAGCATGAGTGGTGGTGGCACTACTGGCTCTGGTAATACAAGTCCTAGTGTGGGGAATGCCGGAGGTCAAAGTGGCAGTCCTGTTACCATTGTCCGCACATCACGAGGAAATTCACTTAGAATTACAGCAGAGCGTCAAGACAAACTCAATCGTGTTGCCATCAGTATATTCACCAAGGAAAATAGTAAAGTTATTGTAGCTTTCAGGCAACCGGAAGCAATCAGACGAGGTGAATCGAATAGATTTACGGAGATATTAAGGCAGGCTGGTGTTAGTCCAGCATTGGCAAGACGATTTATATTCACCTTGATTAGAATCATCCCTGCTCCCCGTCCTACTACACAAAGTTCCAGTTCAGTTCAGTTACCAAAAAAATATTTAGTGGCCAGCACTAAAGCTTTAAAATTTAGCCCAGTTATTGCCCAAACGGCTGATGCTACTTTAGCAAGCGTAGAGGTAGATATCAACGATTTGCATAATGCTATTAATACCTACAACCAAATTATCCAAGAAAGCAGTCCGGTGACTTTGCAACAGCTTTCAGAAAACCAAGATTTTGTGGAAATTGGTAAGGTGCTAAAAGAATTGAGAGCAGCGGTCAACTAGTAGTCTGTCAACCCGAAAATGACGGGTGAAGGCAAGCAGGGGGAGAAGAGAGGCACCGGGGGTAGGGGAGGGAAGAACAGAAGTTTTTTCCCGATCATTGTCAAAATAAATTTGACGAACTACTAGTCTCAAACATAATTAAGAGAACTCCACAAAAAGAAATGCCCAATGTCATTCTGTTAGCGCAGCGTGCCAGAGGCATTACGAAACGAAGTGTAGTGAAGAATCTCTTGAGATGTTTCGCTATGGCTAACGCCACGCTCCGCGAACGCTGCACTCAGCATGACAAAACAGGATCATTTATTTTGTGGCTTACTCTAATTAAACACTCACAAAAAATAACGGGGAGACACAAGAGCTTCTCCGTTATTTTTTGTTAATTTGAGAAAGTTACACAAAAAAGTTAACTACTATGGCGTAAGTCCCCCACTGAATTTGGTACTCCGAATCAGTGGCGGGAAAAACCGAAATCGTTCTCAATCAATACGAGGCATAGCCGAGTAAGAGCAAAGAACATTTGAGGGTTTTCCAATATTATAAGAAAATAGGCTAAAAACCCTTGAGGGCAAGTTTTGGAGCGTGGCGGAAAAACTTAACTGTCCTTTCTTTAGGCAAGGGATGAAAGCCAACTAGAGGCTGTCTTCCTCCAGTGACTTGTGTTATCCTAATGATCACAGGAAAGGTAATCAACCTGTCTAAAAACTTCACTGCCTAACGGTAATCTGTACCTTGGCAATTAAATCTATGCGGTTCTACTGCATTGTTCTAGTTCCCTCCTAGCAGTAGGTAAAAGATTTATAGGACTAGACGAATCAGAATTTTTGAAACAGAAAAGTTTCATCCTCAACAGGACTTGCAGTCATGCAACTACGGTCGGGCAGACCGAAAGTTAACGCTTGGGGAGAGTCCCACCTCTGAGCTATAGGCTTTTTAACGATTTAGAATGGTTGGTTTATTTATTTATGCCGTGTTGTACTAGTTTAAGTGGTCTCGTTGAACCAAGAATCCCCGTGTCTTTAGACCGGGGAGTGTCAAGTATAATACCTTTACCAAAAATAATATATCATGCTAAAATGGATGTATCAAGAAGGTGATTTGATTGATGCACAAGGCTGTTCAAGTTCGTATATACCCATCAAAAGAACAAGAAACACAACTAGCTCAAACATTTGGATGCGCTAGATGGTGGTGGAATTATGCTCTAAATAAGTCAATTGAGACTTACAAAGAGACGGGTAAAGGACTTAGCCGTGCTGCACTCAACGCATTTCTTCCTATTCTCAAAAAAGCAGAAGATACTATTTGGCTAGGTGATTGTTACAGTCAAGTTTTACAGGCTACAACACTAAATCTAACTACAGCGTATAAAAACTTTTTTGATAAACGTGCGGGGTTTCCTAAGTTCAAATCTAAACATGGAAAACAGTCTATTCAATATCCTCAAAATGTCAAAATTGTAAATGGCAATGTCAAGCTTCCAGGTAATATTGGGATAGTCAAAGCTAAGATACATAGACCGATTGAGGGAAAAATTAAGACTGTCGCTATTAGTAAAACACCATCAGGTAAATATTTTGCATCTATCCTGACTGAAGTAGAACGTGTTTCGACTCCGCTAAACACAAGCGAAAATCCAACTATTTCCGAAGGAAAGATTTACGGTGTTGATTTAGGATTAAAACATTTTGCTGTTGTCACTGATGGTGACAAGGTTTCTAAATACGATAACCCTAAACACCTTGCCAAGCACGAAAAAAACCTTAAACGCAAACAGAAAAAATTAGCACGTAAACAAAAGGGAAGTAAATCAAGAAATAGATATAGAAAAGTTGTTGCCAAGGTGTACGAACGAGTTAGCAATTCGCGGCAAGATTTTCTACATAAACTTAGTTATAAGTTGGTCAGCGATAGCCAAGCTGTCATAGTAGAGAATCTTCATGTCTTGGGCATGGTTCGTAATCACAATTTGGCAAAATCAATATCTGATGCAGGATGGGGAACATTCACCAATTTTTTAGCCTATAAGCTAGAACGCAAAGGTGGGAAATTAGTGGAGATTGATAGATGGTTTCCTAGTTCTAAACTCTGTTCTAATTGTTTCTATCAAATTGGTGATATGCCACTAGATGTCCGTGAATGGACTTGTCCTCATTGTGGTATTCATCATGATCGTGATGGCAATGCAGCGATAAATATTAGGGCAGAGGGTATCAGAATCATCAAGGCGGAAGGTTCAGCCGTCTCTGCTGTAGGAGGGGGGATAAGACCAAAACTGGGGCGAAAGTCTAAGTTGCGGCACTCCCCCGTGAGTACAGAAGCCAGCACTGTACTTGGTACTCCAAGTCAGTGTGGGTAGTTCACGTTGATAATAGGCGAAGATAACGGGGAAATAAAAGTGAGTCCTGGATTTGATTACGATTTAGTGATTATCGGCGCTGGTGTGGGCGGACATGGTGCTGCTTTACACGCTATCAGTTGCGGTCTGAAAACGGCGATTATTGAAGCTGGAGATATGGGAGGAACTTGTGTAAACAGGGGTTGTATTCCTTCTAAGGCATTACTGGCGGCTTCAGGAAAGGTGAGGGAATTACGTAATGCCCATCATCTCAAGTCTTTGGGAATTCAAATTGGTAATGTGGAGTTTGAACGACAAGCGATCGCTGATCATGCTAACAATCTCGTTGCCAAAATTCAAGGGGACTTAACCAACAGTCTCAAGCGCTTGGGAGTGGAGATTATTCGGGGTTGGGGTAAGGTGTCTGGTACACAAAAAGTTACCATCACCACAGACAAAGGTGAGAAAACCATCACAGCCCAAGATATTATCCTTTCGCCTGGTTCTGTTCCCTTCGTTCCTCCCGGAATTGAAGTAGACGGCAAAACCGTATTTACCAGTGACCAAGGCGTTAAATTAGAAACTCTACCCAAGTGGGTGGCGATTATTGGTAGCGGTTACATTGGCTTAGAATTTTCTGATGTTTACTCGGCTTTAGGTTGTGAAATCACCTTAATTGAAGCCCTGAGTGAGTTAATGCCAGGATTTGATCGAGACATTGCTAAACTGGCAGAACGGGTCTTAATTAACCCCCGTGATATTGAAACTAAGGTCGGTATCTACGCTAAAAAAATTATTCCTGGTTCACCAGTAATCATTGAGTTGGCTGACTTTGAAACTAAGGAAGATTTAGAAGTTCTTGAAGTTGATGCTTGTTTGGTCGCTACCGGTCGCGTTCCAGCTACGCAAAATCTTGGGTTAGATTCTGTGGGAGTCGCTCTTGATCGCCGTAATTTTATTCCTGTAAATGATAATATGGCGGTATTATCAGACGGGGAGGTTATCCCCCATCTCTGGGCTATTGGTGATGCTACTGGCAAAATGATGTTGGCTCATACAGCATCGGCTCAAGGTATTATTGCTGTAGAAAATATGATGGGTCGTCACAAAACTGTTGACTACCGCAGTATTCCCGCCGCCGCTTTTACCCATCCAGAAGTTAGCTATGTGGGCTTGACTGAAACAGCCGCCCATGCTTTGGGTTTAACTGAAGGTTTTGAAGTCGCCACCAGTAAGAGTTACTTTAAAGGTAATTCCAAGGCTTTGGCGGAAAATGATACTGATGGAATGACCAAGGTAATTTATCGTAAAGATACTGGCGAGGTTTTAGGTGTACATATCTTTGGTCCCCACGCCTCAGATCTAATTCATGAAGCCGCCGCCGCTATTGCCAGTCGTCAATCTGTCCAAACTCTTGCTTACCTAGTTCACGCTCATCCAACTCTTTCAGAAGTTTTAGATGAAGCTTATAAACGAGCATTGGTTAGTTAATAGAAGAATTAAGGAGTTACAGGTCATAGGTAATGGGGAAGAGAAAAATTTTCTTTCTTCTTGATTCTTCTTTCTGAACTCCTGACTCGGTGACTCCTAACTCCTGACTCGGTGACTCGGTGACTCCTTCTTCTGACTCGGTGACTCCTTCTTCTGACTCGGTGACTCCTTCTTCTGACTCCTGACAAAGGGCGCAGTCCCTGCGCCCCTACCTTCTGAAATCCTTAAAAAATATGCAAATCCGTCGTCGTTCACCTAGCACAGTTATTAATATTTCTATACTTCAATATCGATCTGCTATAGAAGGGGCTGCACCAAATAATATTTTAGAAGAAATTGTCTGGCAGAAAGAAACAGAAGTTGGGCAAATGCGAGAAAGGCTACCTTTGCGGGAATTGCAAACACAAGCCCTATCAGCACCACCAATTCGTGATTTTGCGGCTGCTTTACGTCAAGGTAAAACTCATCCGGCTTTAATTGCTGAAGTTAAAAAAGCTTCTCCCAGTAAAGGGGTATTTAGGGAGGATTTTAACCCAGTAGCGATCGCTCAATCTTATCAAAAAGGTGGAGCTAGTTGTCTTTCTGTTCTCACAGATGTTAAATTTTTCCAAGGTAGTTTTGAAAATCTATCCTTAGTCCGTTCAGCAGTAGATTTACCTTTGCTGTGCAAGGATTTTATTATCTATCCTTACCAAATGTATTGGGCGCGAATTCATGGAGCAGACGCAGTTTTATTAATAGCAGCCATCCTTAATGATCAAGATTTGCAATACTTTATCAAAATTGCTCATAACCTGAAAATGGCAACTTTAATAGAAGTACATAATTTAGAAGAACTAGATCGAGTTTTAGCTTTAGATGGTGTTTCTTTAATTGGCATTAATAATCGCAATTTAGAAGATTTTTCTGTTGATTTACAAACAACTTGTCAATTACTCACAGCTAGGGGTGAACAGTTACAAGCAAAAAACATTCTTGTAGTCAGCGAATCAGGATTGCATCACCCAGAGGATTTAAGTATAGTTAAAAAAGCAGGTGCATCCGCTGTACTGATTGGTGAATCCTTGGTAAGACAACCAGATCCTCAATTAGCAATAGCCAATCTCTTTGCTTAATTACAGTCTTAAATTCCATATAAGTAATTGGACAAAAATATTTACAGTCATTGCGAGCGAAGGGAAGCAATCACAACCCTGGCGATTGCTTCATTTCGATTCGTTCCATTCCCAATGACATTGTGTAATTAATTCTGTCTCACTACTTAAAACAAGGGTTACGAAAAAGGGAACAGGGAACAGAAAAAACTAAAGTTTCAGATTTTAAAGCCTAGTCAAGAATCAGTATTTCCATCTCATGTTTTTAAACATGAGTTTTTTTGTTACCTGTTGCTTCTTCCTCTAAAATTCTCATTTTTCCCGGCTATCTCTTTCTGAATAACTGCAATTATTTATTTCTTGTGTAAGAATTAATTTGGGGTTAACAAAACTTTAAATAAGTAAAAAATTAAACATCCCTAAGTTTCAACTTCATAATAAACTACATGGAGCCAATTCCTTTACCTTCTCCTATCCATTACGAACTTATACTTCAAATTTTAGAAAGACAAACCATGACTTCTCTAGGTCAAAACGAAGACCTACGCAATCAAGTTAACCAACTAATTATTACCCTGCGAAAAGCTGCATCCCAACAAAAGCGACTAGAAGAAAGTTTTCAATCGTCCTCTCTGATCATTGATCACCGTTGGTCTATTAACCATTTTGGTGATAAAGTAGATTGCTCATGATGAATGTCTATTTCCATTTAGACAAAACTCAGCCCTGCAAAAGTGGGGCTGATTAATACAGTTTTAAACTGGCATTCCTACGAAAAATTTGAGTAGGTTTTTTTGTGTTTTTATCCCCTAGAGGGGTTAATTTGTATTGTATTGAAATTTTCAACTAGGACACAAACATGGACGATAAATTGATGCTGATGATTCCTGGTCCTACCCCAGTTCCAGAAGCAGCTTTACTAGCATTAGCTAAACACCCTATTGGTCACCGCAGCGGTGAATTTAGTAGCATGATGGCAGAGGTGACAGAAAACCTCAAATGGCTACATCAAACCAGCAGTGATGTATTGATGCTAAATGTCAGTGGGACTGGGGCTGTAGAAGCGGGAATGATTAATTTTCTTTCTCCAGGCGATCGCATTTTAGTCGGTTCTAATGGTAAATTCGGTGAACGTTGGGTAGAAGTTGGTCAAGCCTTTGGCTTAAATGTAGAAGCAATCACCGCAGAATGGGGACAACCCTTAGACCCAGCCCAATTTGCAGCCAAACTGCAAACTGATACCAACAAAGAAATTAAAGCCGTCATTATCACCCACAGCGAAACCTCAACAGGTGTCATTAATGATCTAGAAGCCATCAACTGCCACGTTAAAGAACATGGAGAGGCTTTAATTATTGTTGATGCTGTCACCAGTTTAGGGGCTTACAACGTCCCTGTAGATGCTTGGGGTTTAGACGTAGTTGCTTCTGGTTCACAAAAAGGTTACATGATTCCTCCCGGTTTAGGATTTGTCTCCGTCAGTCCTAAAGCCTGGGAAGCCTACAAAACCGCAAAATTGCCTAAGTATTATTTAGACTTAGGGAAATATCGTAAAGCCACCGCTAAAAATACCACTCCCTTTACCCCTCCCGTCAACTTAATGGTGGCACTACATACCACCTTAGGCATGATGAAAAAAGAAGGATTAGAATCCATCTTTACCCGTCATGAACGCCAAAAAAATGCTACTCGTGCAGCAATGAAAGCATTAAATTTATCACTGTTTGCCGCAGATGAATGTGCCAGTCCTGCCATTACCGCTGTAGCTACTCCAGGCATCGAAACCGATAAAATTCGTTCTTTAATGAAAAAACGGTTTGATATTGCTTTAGCAGGTGGACAAGACCACTTAAGTAATAAAATTTTCCGCATAGGTCACTTAGGTTTTGTGAGCGATCGAGACATTCTGAGTTGTATCGCTTCCCTAGAAGTTGTCCTTCCACAAGTTGGTCATGAAAACTTCACCCCCGGTGCTGGTATAGCAGCAGCAGCAAAAGTTTTTGCCCAATAGTTAGTGGGTAATGGGTAATGGGTAATGGGTAATGGGTAATGGGTAAATTCTGCCCCTAGTCCCTGCCCCATGCCTCTTCCCTACGCTGTTTCTAGCCAATCATAAATTTGTTCCAACTGTTCTAGCGTAATTAACCCATATTGCCAAAGAGTCATAGTTAAAGAACCAGGATCTTGATCACGGTTACGTAATGCGACAGCGAGGGAAGCAGCGGAAATTGCCAAATCTTCCTGGAGAAAATTAATTAGCCGAGAATATCTTGATGGTGTCATTTGTATCTCACCTCCTTGAGTAGAATTGATGATCATAGGTTGTTTATCTAATTTTGTGGGTATTGTATAGCCAGTATTTTATGTGTCACCTTGCTATGAGTAGATTGGAGATCCAAGGTTGTATAAAAAAAGTATATTTTTTTCTAAATAACCCTTTTGTAAAGCATTAATCTATCTGGATCTACTACTAGACCAAGGTAATTAAAATCACGAAGCAATTTCTACTACAGTGATTTGTGTATCCCATCAGGATGATATTTAGGTAATACTTCAACCATGATGTTAGTGGTGACACTAACATCCTCTAGTAGTCTGTCAACCCGAAAATGATCGGTAAAGGCAAGCAGGGGGAGAAGAGAGGCACCGGGGGCAGGGGAGGGAAGAACAGAAGTTTTTTCCGATCATTATTCGTCAAAATAAATT
>NZ_JADEWA010000632.1:0-2296 GCF_015207865.1 Dolichospermum sp. LEGE 00246 | reverse complement strand
AGACAGACCTCCCCTACCCCCCTACTTGCCTTCACCCGTCATTTTCTGGTTGACAGACTACTAGAACTACTTTTGGAAACACCCATACCTCTTAATCCTCTCCACCCGATGACGATGTAACCAATTGACAACAATAAACTATTAATACCAGTTCGCAATTCCTTCCAGGCATCTTCCTGGGTTTTTTGCAACTGTTGTTGTGCTTGAGTCTGAATTTGGCTAATTCTCTGCTTTGCTAGTTGTTCAGGGTCTGTTTGCTGGGCGATGAAATTATCAAGAGAGTTAAGATTTGTTTTATACTGCTTCAGTAAATCCTTCTGTGCCTCTGGTAATTGGTTGTCACTAAGTGCCTGATTATACTTTTGTTCATCCTTGACCAGTTCATTTAGCTGGGTTCTGAGTTGCTCTTTTAATGCAGCGCGTTGTTTCTCTACAGATGCTTTTACCTGATCATTTCCAAGTTGATTTTGGAGTTGTGCTAATTGACTTTTAACTTGGTTTTCTGACTGTTCCGCTTCTTTCTCAATCCGTGCTAACCCCTCTTCCTTTACTTGATTGACGTTACTGAGATGTAGGGGAAAAATCAGCAAAAATATTAGTCCTAACAAACTAGATAGGATAAAAATTGGCAATTTTAGACCAGAGGACGAGGAACGACTACTTTCACTAGATCTATCAACCCAGTATGCAGTTAGAATCCCTCCTAGACCAAGCAATGGTACAATACCCTGATCTACAAGACTTCTGCACAGGTTAATTTGCCAGAGTTTATCTGTAAGTTGTAAAGGGAATAATAAAAATAGAAGGTCTAGAGAAAAAAACAATATGCAGATGATACCTATTAACTGGAGCAAGAAGGATGTCCTAGAGGATATACTAGTAGTCATATTTGTTTACAGTGTAAATACATTAGATTAATTAGCATATTTAATGTTACTTTTATCGTACTGTGTCGCTATTTTTTCATGAACAGGGCTAGAGATTAAATCTTTCTCGCCATTCTTGTACCTGCTGTCGTAACCCTGCACCCAACCAGTCGTCAAACTGGGGATACAGTGGTAAACGTGGTACTAACTCCCAGCCTCTAGACTCTAAAATATTTCTAAGTTCCTGTTCCTGTAAATGGGGATAATCAGGATTAACTTCATCCTTGGGACTTATTCCTCCTAAATCCCTCGCTCCAGCGGCTATACAAGCAAGTAACCAATTTTCATCTTCAACTAAATTGGGGGGAATCTGAATTGTCACGTCTGCTGGTAAAATTTCCCGCGCTTTAGCGATAACTGTCGGTAATTGATGGGGGTCAAATGGTGGTGCGTCAAAGGTTTGCACAGTTCCAGGGCTGTGGGGTTGAAGAATTACCTCTTGAATATGATGGTAATGTGCATGAGATTCGGAAATAGCGGTTAAAGTCTCCCACCAATCTGCTTCTGTTTCTCCTATTCCCAAAAGTAATCCTGTGGTGAAGGGGATTTTTAGCTCCCCTGCCCATTGTAATTGTTGCGATCGCACTTGGGGCAATTTACTCGGTGCATGACGATGGACTGTATTTAATAGTTGTGGTGTTAACTGCTCCAACATTAACCCCATTGACACATTCACAGTTTTTAGTCTTTGCATTTCTGCCCAACTTAGTGGACCAACGTTGGTATGGGGTAAAAATCCCATTTCCAATGCTAATGCACACAAATCATAAATTCGTTCAAACCAAGCTTCCCGTCTGGCTGAATGGGGATGGACCTCCCCACTCAAAATCAGGATTTCACAGACATTTTGATTTTTAAGTTGTAAAAAAATCTCTTTAGCAGCCCCAAGAGTCAACCAAGGACTTTTACCCGGTTCTGTGCGGAAATTGCAGTATGTACAGCGATTAAAGCATTCATAAGTAGGAACGATAGTATAGGCGGGACTATAGGTGACAATATTTTGACGAAATACAGGCATATACGGTAGGGGCGCAGGGTCTGCGCCCAAAAATGTAGGGGTTTATCAATCAATTAGAAGTTAAGTTACAAGAAAATTAGAAATTCTTACGAAAATAATTAATAGCTGAAATCCTCACTCCGTCTAGGATACAAGCTTATTAATGATCCAGGTTTCTAGATTTATCAAAAAATATTACGAAAACCCCTTTACAAATCGAAATATAGGGCTTACTATAAGTTCATAAGGTAGAAACACCTACCAGAACATACATAACTCAAACGCAATTATAAACACATGACAACCACCTTACAACAGCGCGAAAGTGCTAACGTATGGAGCCGCTTCTGCGAGTGGATCACAAGCACCGACA
>NZ_JADEWA010000080.1:0-15411 GCF_015207865.1 Dolichospermum sp. LEGE 00246 | reverse complement strand
GGAGTAGGGGGCAGGGGGCAGGGTATAAATTTATTTTCTTCCTTCTTCCTTCTTCCTTCCGACTCCTGACTCCTAACTCCTAACTCCTAACTCCTAACTCCTATGATTGCTTATACAAAACTTGATTGCGATTAGCTGCACCAAAATTTGGTAAAGAATTATCTAATCGAGGTGTGACAGGATCGGGAGTGTCAGTAGATACTTCTAATTCTTTTTCTAAAGTCTGGAGAAGTTTATCTTGTTGAACTCGAAAAGCTGATACATTGCCACCACGATTAATGATTGTAAACCAAACCAAGCCGCGATCGCGTGTGGGGACAACTCCAGCTAAAGCACTAACATTATTGAGAGTACCAGTTTTCATTACCGTTGCTTTGGGCATATGTCGAGAATGTATCGTGCCTCTATGATCTAGTCCAGAGGTAGGAAATAAATCAGCTAAATTTAACTGATAAAAACTAGCTTCCCGTTGTAATGCCATGAACATAGCACAAACCCCCCTGGGAGAAATTCGATTTTCCTTCCCTAAACCAGAACCATTAATCAAGAGAATTTCTGACTTTGGGAATCTAGCCAGTTGGGATGCTGTGGCGCTAACTACATCTGCACCTCCCACAGAATCGGCTAACATTTCCGCAATATCGTTATTACTAAAAACATTCATTTCCTTAATGATTTTTTGCAAAGGTAAGGAAAAATGACGGATTAGTAAAGTCTGTCCAACTCTCGGTTGAGGATCTGCTTGAATATTACCAGCAATAATCACTTGGGGTTTGGGTGTTCCCTTGGGCATAACTGAGTGTTGGAAAACCACAGAACGAGACCAAGTTTGATGATTTAGTGCTTGTTTGAGTAATTGACCGGCGAGCAAGGGATGACGTTGGAAATTCATCGCAAAAGCCCCAGTAATTACCAAATTGCCCTTAACTTGCTTAATACCCATTTTATTCAGAGTATTTCCCAGGGCGATCGCTTCCTCCCCCACAAACATAGGATCACCACTACCAGTAATCACTAAATCACCCTGCACCACCCCATTTACTAAAGGTCCAGTGCTACTAACTAAAGTCTCAAATTGGTGATTCGGTCCCCAAGCTTTCAAAGCCACCAATGAAGTAGCAACCTTAGTTAAAGAAGCAGCGGGTAAAGGTATAGTACCTTGATGATTAGCCATCAGCATTGGTCCCGACTGTAACCAAATCCCCTGAGAGGACATAAGATTTTGGTCAATTAATTTTGACGTAATTAACCCATTAAGATATTCGTGAACCGTAATAGCGCCTGCTGGACTTGGATCAGGGACAAGAATCAAGCTAGAGCTACCTTGCCAAGCCAAGACACTTAAGGCTTCTAAAGGTTGAATCTGCGCCTTAGCCACTTCTAGCCACATAGAAAACAAACCTGATCCTAATAATTCCAGCATATTTAAATTCCTTTATTCGTTAATTGGTAAGAGTTTTCTTTAATTTCGTAAGCGTAAACTATATTCAATATCTTGTCCATTTTCTGTAGTTTGGGTTAAGCGACAGCGCAACCCAGCGCATTTGTTGGGTTTCATATTTTTTAAGGACTTCCAAATAAAAAAATACTCAACCACCTAACGCAAAAATCTCTCAAACCCTTATTCCTCTGTGTCCTCTGCGCCTCTGTGGTTCGTTAATCAGGATAATTTATTTCTTGGAAGTCCCTTAAGCTGATATCCAACCTACAAATCAAGGCTTTTGCCAATTTGGACAAGGTATTGATACAGCGGTTTCCGCTCTTATGAGGTACATCTTAGCCCCCTCAATCCCCCCGCAGCGGAGGGAAGAAAAGGATAAGCTTTTGATACTGGAGGGGGTTGGGGGTGGGGTTCTTGTACCTCATAACATCGGGAAGTGCTGTATTGTGAGACTATTTTTAACTTTTAATTCCCTCTTTTCCTAGCAACTTATACTAATATACGAGCCTGATTATATTTATCAGTATTGTTGACACTGATACTTTAAGTGTTTATTGTCGTAAAACCTTGATATGGCAGACCCAGCCCTTTCTGCGGCTGATTGTACAGCCATTGAGTTTAATTCAGCAGCAAAGGGGAATTCTATCCGTTGTTCAGTAGAGTATTTATTAAGAGCAAACTTATCAATTTTTAGCTTGCGTGGTGCATCCATCCAATATCTAATCGCTTTATTGCGAATGAATTGGGTAGTCCGAATTGCATCGTCTAAGTAGGTTAGCATTGAAAATCGTCGTTATGGAAAGGCAAGAGGCACTCATGCAAGAGGCAAGAGTGAAGAGGGTTTGGGCGATTTTACTTTTCTTTACACAAATTGGTTTTATTGTGTTCACCTACTTATGGCGTTGTATTGATGTTGTTTACCCTTAACTTTATACTCTAGAACTAAGTAGGTAAACATAATAAAAACGATATATGTTTAGTTTTGTAAAAACCGTGAAATAACCTATTTGCAAGGCATTCATTGAATTTACATTTCGTCACATACCTTTAAATTTTTCTCTTTACCTACTTATCATTGGTTTATTGTTTACGACCTGTAAGTATTGAGTAAAATATTTTGGCTAATTAATAAATTGGTATAGGTTACTTCCTTTCTGGATGTGCCAATTCCTCTGGAGTGGGAACACCCACCTGATTAATTACTCCAATCATTTGATATAAACGCCCTAAATCTCGTTGATTAAAATTTAAAACTAACCGGGGTAAACTAGATGTTTCATCTTGTTCCTCCTGCGGTAATGCTTGGGTTTTAACAATTTTACCTGTCAGCAAAATATCACAAAAATGAGTATTAAGTAATTCCACTTGAGCATCGGATAAATCTTCTTTTAACCGGATCACCAACTGATCACCAACATAACGACTAGAGTGATAAATTCGGTAAAATCCAGTAATGGCATTACAAGCAACTTCAAGATTATCTGTAACAGTGTACAAACTCGGATCATCTGCACTAACAAGCCCTGTTTTTACCAATTTCTCATCAATATATTGACTCCAAGAACGCCAATAATCGCCTCCTGGTTGATCAATTAACACCAAAGGAACTGGACCAAATTTACCTGTTTGGCTCAATGTCATACATTCAAAAGCCTCATCTTGAGTGCCAAAACCACCGGGAAACAAAGCCACAGCATCACTTTCTTTCAGAAGAAATAACTTGCGAGTGAAAAAGTATTTAAAATTAATTAGTTTAGCATCACCTTCAATAATTGGGTTAGCTTGTTGCTCAAAAGGTAACTGAATATTTAAACCAAAAGAATTTTCCCTACCAGCACCTTCTTGACCAGCTTGCATAATCCCACCACCACCACCTGTCATAATCATAAATCCTAGTGCAGAAACAGCGCGACTAAATGCAACTGCCATTTGATATGCTAGTGTATCTGGTGCTAGACGGGCAGAACCAAAAATAGTAATTTTCCGAACATGGCGGTAGTTATAAAATAATTGGAAACCACATTCCATATCTGCTAAAGCGGCAGATAATATTTTCCAATCGAGACGTTCAATATCACTATCAGCAAGACGCAAAATTGTAGTGAGTGATTGCTGAATAAATTGCCTATGTTTTAGTGTCGGTAAACGGTCTATGAGTTCAGCAATATCTGCTTGGAGAGAATCTAATGAAAAAAAGGACGCTTCAGAAGTCATACTTACTGCCGCAATAATGGCATTATATTTTAACGAAAGTTGCTAATACAGTAAAGCGCAAATCAACCAACAATAAAAATCCAGTTCCCTCCCCTTATAAAGGGGAGGGATAGGGAGGGGTAAAACATTTGATACAGCAATCATGACTTTTCAAACATTTGGAGATAATTTTTAACTTTTGTAATAGGCTGCTTCTGGTGCATTTAATTTGGGTTACACCTATCACTGAGTGTTATATCAGATATTTGGAGAAAAACGAAAAAAGTGTTCGTTCCGCACTTTGTGCCGCTGCGCTAACACCGACCAACATTGCTGATTTCGCTATGCTCAATTTTGCTCGTTGGTCAATTCTTCACTTACGCGTATTGTATTCATCTCATCACCTCCCTATCGGGTAGGTGAGAGGCTTCTACTGTTTAAGCTAAGTTTATTGTCTATTCAGCTTAAAGATACTTTTCCAAAGTGTTAGCTAAAGTGGTTTTAGGTACAGCACCGACCACCATATCTACTTTTTGTCCATCTTTGAAAATCATTAATGTAGGAATACTGCGAATACCATACTGACTAGCAATCTGAGGATTTTCATCAGTATTAACTTTCACAACTTTTAATTGATCTCCATACTGAGTGGCGATTTCGTCCACAACAGGGGCTACCATGCGGCATGGACCACACCAAGGAGCCCAAAAGTCAACTAATACGGGAACTTCGCTGTCGAGGACTTCTTGCTTAAACGTAGAATCTGTAACTTGTTCTGCTGCTGACATACCTAAAAACCTTTACATAAGATATTTCCGAGGTTGGTGAAAATTCTACCATAGCAAAAACATCCTATTAAGGATAAAGGATATACATTTGCCAGGAAACTAGAAAACTAATCCCTACCATAAGGAACCGCCCGAACATTAGTCCGGGCGGAGTGTGGTGTGAGGAGTGAACGGAAACTTTTGTCTCCGCCATCTCTATTGTAGGCTAGATATGTGATTTTTTCAGTCATTCTCAAAGTTGTTGTCAATTGTCAGTAGTTAGTTGTCCGTTGCCCATTAGACTTCTCCGGTAAAGCTTGTAGAGACGTTCCATGGAACGTCTCTACAAGGGGTTCAAACGACGCACATTTAATTTTCGGAGATGTCTATTGTTAGCAGAAAACCACTAACCACTGACCACTAACCACTAACCACTAACCACTAACCACTAACCACTAACCACTAACCACTAACCAATGACCAATGACCACTGACCACTAACCAATGACCACTGACCACTAACCAATGACCAATGACCTGAGTGAGTTATTTACCCATACCTAACTGTTGGGCTTTTTGGTAAACCTTACCTTCTGTTAACAAAGAAGGAGCAATGACAACTTCAACCTGCTGCATTTCCTTAATGTTTTTAGCCCCTAAAGTTCCCATACTCGTCTTTAAAGCTCCTAAAAGATTATGAGTACCATCATCCAAACCAGCCGGTCCTCTGAGTATTTGTTCTAGAGTTCCAGTTGTACCCACGCGAATGCGAGTCCCACGAGGTAAGACTGGGCTAGGAGTTGCCATACCCCAGTGATAACCACGCCCAGGGGCTTCGGTGGCTCTGGCAAATGGAGAACCAATCATAACAGCGTCAGCACCGCAGGCAATACATTTACAGATGTCTCCTCCGGTGATTAAACCACCGTCAGCGATGATGGGGATATATTTACCGGTTTCCCGATAATAATCGTCTCTAGCGGCTGTACAATCGGCGATCGCAGTAGCTTGAGGTACGCCCACGCCCAACACTCCACGAGAAGTACAAGCAGCACCGGGTCCAATACCTACCAATACCGCTGCTGCACCAGCTTTCATCAATTCTAAGGTGACTTGATATGTAACGCAATTTCCCAAAGCCACAGGGATAGCCATAGAACTGCAAAACTCGGCTAAATCAAGGGGAGTAATAGATTCTGGAGATATATGATCAGTAGAAACTACTGTAGCTTGGATAAAAAATAGATCTGCTCCAGCTTTAGTTACGACTTCGCCATATTTGCTTGCACCTGCTGGAGTTGCGCTAACTGCCGCAATACCGCCTTGTTGTTTAATTTCCTGAATACGTTTTTCAATTAATTCCGGCTTTATTGGTTCAGCATATAGTTCTTGCATCAGGCTGACAAATTCATCTTTGCCGACGGAGGCAATCCGATCTAAAATCGGTTCGGGGTCGGCATAGCGAGTTTGGACACCTTCTAAATTAATTACGCCAAATGCCCCCAACTGGGACAAGCGAACAGCCATTTGTACATCAACCACACCATCCATTGCACTGGCAATAATGGGGATTTCTCGCTCAATATTGCCGATTTGCCACTTAGTATCAGCTAAACTCGGATCGAGAGTTCTGTTACCAGGGACTAAAGCAATTTCGTCAATTCCATAGGCTCGACGCGCCACTTTTCCCCGCCCAAGTTGAATTTCCACGCTTTAACTTTTCTCAAAACTGTTTAAGCTAGGGTATCAAATTGTGGTGATCTTGGGAATTGGGGACAATTCAAAATTTCTGATTTTTAATTCCGTTCCGATGTGCTAGATACAGAACGGTGTAAATAAGCCAACCATTCTCAATCACTAAAAAGCCTACGCCATATTATTTTTGACTTTTGACTTTTGACTTTTGACTTCTGCCCTGCGGTGCTAGGGTTTACTTTTATTGGGATAATTAGCACCTGTATAACCTGTGGCTACCCAAATAATTGCCCTAGCACCATCCCGAATAGATTTTTGAATCGGTTCTGGTGAATTTTCTGAAGGAACTGATACGGGTTTAAAATTCATACCCCGACTACCCAAGATAATTTCACCAACGACGCAAGCACGACGCATATGAAAGTCAGATGTAATTAAATAAACACTTTTGATCCCCCGCGATCGCAATTCATCCACTGTAGTAGTAAAATTAGTAACTGTGTCTACAGCTTCATAGTCTAAATTTAAACGTTGGGTATCAACTCCTGCCTTGGCAAATATTTTTTTAGTATGCTGAGGTGGACTGCCTCCAGAAATCCAAATAGGTATATTGGGATACTGACGAGCTAATTTGGCTGTAAACTTTTCTCTTTCTAGTAAGGGAGTAGAACCGCCTAAAACTAATATTGCTTGTGGTTGTACAAATTGGTTTTGTACTGCTTTGCACCCCCACCAGATAAATAAGGGTAGGAGACAAGCCATAACTCTCACAGATTTCCCTGTCAAAATTAGCTTATTCAAGGCTTGATAAGTATGTCTATTCGGGCGAGAATTTTCTTTAAAAATTAGTACCATGACGCATAAGGATGATGGTTAAGTATAAGTCTTTGCGAAGTATGGCTAAAAAGAAGCTGATAACTTTGCAATCATAGTAGCTGAATCTACGTCGCTATAATTTCTGCCATATCCTAAACTATCTAAGAAAATTAATCAAAGGTGTCTTACCATTCATCTAATTAGGTTAGCGTTGAAAATTGTCGTTATGGCAAGGCAATAGGCAATAGGCAAGTCTTCACGCATTTTGGTTATCTCATCTCCACTTACTTATTCCGTTCTTAATTATACAATCAGGAAATATATAGAGTTTCTTGAAAAAGTTTTTTGTCAACTTGCTTTACCCCTACGATATATCGAAGTTAAGGTAATTCATGTTGATTTAATATCAGGACTTAAGCAAAATATTCCTCAAACCCTCATTTCTCCGTGTTCTCTGTGTTCTCTGTGGTTCGTTATTCCGTGACTCGTGCATAAGTCCTAAATATCACTAAAATTAATAACATTGACAGGTTAGACATCACTTTTTTGTCAATTTGTCAATAGGAAATTTTTGCGATCGCTCAAATTAGATCATTTCTGAGCAAATTCATGGCTAAAATTGTTGAGGGAATAATTTTTGCTAAGTAGGTGAACACAATAAAACCAAACTGTGTAAAGAAACGTAAAATCGCCCAAACCCTCTTCACTCTTGCCTATTGCCTTGCCATAACGACAATTTTCAACGCCAACCTACTTATTCAGTCATCAAAAGACAACTTCTGCTATGGGACTGGGAATACAGCTTACGCCACGCTACGCCACGCTACGCTATCATTCCCAGTCGGGTTATGGGTTTTACATTAAGTTGACACCAATGAAGCTCTTGCTTTACCCCTACGATATATCGAAGTTAAGATAATTCATGTTGATTTAATATCAGGACTTACGCAAAATATTCCTCAAATCCTCATTTCTCTGTGTTCTCTGTGTTCTCTGTGGTTCGTTATTCCGTGACTCCCAGTCAGGTTATGGGTTTTACATTAAGTTGACACCAATGAAGCTCTTGCTTTACCCCTACGATATATCGAAGTTAAGGTAATTCATGTTGATTTAATATCAGGACTTACGCAAAATATTCCTCAAACCCTCATTTCTCTGTGTTCTCTGTGTTCTCTGTGGTTCGTTATTCCGTGACTCGTGCATAAGTCCTAAATATCACTAAAATTAATAACATTGACAGGCTAGATATCACTTTTTTGTCAATTTGTCAATAGGAAATTTTTGCGATCGCTCAAACTAGATCATTTCTGAGCAAATTCATGGCTAAAATTGTTGAGGGAATAATTTTTGCTAAGTAGGTGAACACAATAAAACCAAACTGTGTAAAGAAAGGTAAAATCGCTGAAAACTTCTTTACTCTTGCCTATTGCCTATTGCCTATTGCCTTGCTATAAGGATAATTTTCAACGCTAACCTACTTACATTAACAGAGTTTGCATTAATGGCTTGTCATTGTCCAACTTACCAGTACGTAGCCATTCTGTAAGTTCTTCTGGGGCTTGGGTTTTGGTAATACGTTCGCGGAGATACCCACCTTCAAGAATTTCTTTTTGCAGCAATTCCTGGGCAATTTCTTCCAGTAAGTTGCGGTTAAATTGGAGAATAGTTAAGGCGATATGGTGAGCATGATCCACTATCCGCTTAACTTCGTGATCAATTTCTTCTGCTACTTGGGGACTGATTGGCCGGCGAGGATTTCCATAACCTTCCATAAACTGCTGTTGAACTTTCTCGAAAGCGACTGGACCGAGTTTATCACTCATACCATAAATAGTTACAGTCCGTTCTGCTAAGTCTGTGGCTTTTTGAATATCGTCCGCAGCACCGGTAGATACTTTCCCAAACACGATTTCCTCAGCGGCGCGTCCTCCTAATAAAATGGCAATCCGTCCGCGAATTTCATCTTCTATCATTAAGAAGCGGTCTTCTTCTGGCATTTGGATTGTATAACCCAATGCACCAACACCACGGGGAACAACGGAAATTTTCTCAACTTTACCAGCGCCGGGCATTAATGCACCAATGATAGCGTGTCCTACTTCGTGATAAGCGACGGTTTTTTTCTCAAGTTCATTTAAGACACGAGAACGTTTTTCTAAACCCGCTACTAAACGTTCAATGGCTTCGTTGAAATCTGCCATGATTACGGCTGGACGATTGTTTCTCGCGGCTAATAATGCGGCTTCATTAACTAGGTTGGCTAAATCTGCACCGGCAAAGCCTGGAGTGCGGGTGGCTATAATGCCTAAATCAACATCTGTGGCTAATTTGACGTTTCTGGCGTGGACGTTGAGAATGGCTTCCCGACCGATTTTATCAGGTCTATCTACGACAACTTGACGGTCAAAACGACCAGGACGACGTAAAGCGGGATCAAGAACTTCGGGACGGTTGGTGGCGGCGATGATAATTACACCAGTGTTGGCATCAAAACCATCCATTTCCGTGAGTAGTTGGTTGAGGGTTTGTTCTCGTTCATCGTTACCACCGACGAAACCACTCGGTCCACCGCGAGATTTACCCAGTGCGTCCAGTTCGTCAATGAAGACGATGCAAGGGGCTTGTTCTTTGGCTTGTTCAAATAAATCACGGACTCGCGCTGCACCAACACCAACGAATAATTCGATAAATTCAGAACCGGAGATGCTGAAGAAGGGAACACTGGCTTCGCCAGCGATCGCTTTTGCTAGTAATGTTTTACCTGTACCCGGTGGTCCAACTAATAAGACACCTTTGGGAATTTTTGCCCCTAAAGTAGTGTATTTGCTGGCATTTTTGAGAAAATCAACGATTTCTTCAAGTTCGGCTTTGGCTTCATCTACACCCGCTACATCCAGGAATTTTACACCTGTGCCGCCTTCAGAATAAATGCGGGCTTTGCTTTTCCCGACTGTGAGTGCAGCAGGTCCGCCACCTTGACGACTCATTAAAAATGCCCAAATACTGAAGAAAATTAAGGGGGGCGCAACCCAACTTAATAAAGTCCCAATCCAGGCGGTTTCGTTGGGTGGTGGGGCGGTAAATTCGACATGATTATCCCGGAGAATTTTCGGTAAATCTAAGTCAATGGCGACTGGTGTGGTGCGAAATACTTGTTCAACGATTTTACCTGCGGGGGTTTGGGTTTTGATAGAATATTCGATGCGATCGCTACCAACAATGGCTTTATCTACTTTACCTGCTTGAACCTGAGCAATAAAATCACTATAGGGAACTTGCTGTAATCGAGTTCCCATTAAACTGGGAATTATCAAGTTTAGCAATAACAAAAAAGTCAATAAAATTAGAAGGCTACCACCAAATTGTCTAATTTTCGGGGGTTTCATCTCGTTTTCATGATTAGTTTCTACGGGCATAATTTCACCTCTAGGAAATTTGGTCATGAGTCAGTAAGTAGGGTTTGCTGAAAAAGTTATCTGTGAGGGCTAGAAGTATGACTAACGCCACGCTGCGCTATCAGCAAACCCTACTTAGTTAGTTAATTTTTAACGCCTGATAAATATCAACTTAATAAAAATGGCAAGTTTTAGTAGGTGAACACAATAAAACCAAACTATGTAAAGAAACGTAAAATTGCCCAAACCCTCTTCACTCTTGCCTCTTGCCTCTTGCCTTTTGCCTTGCCATAATGACAATTTTCAACGCCAACCTACTTTATATTCAATGACTATTGTAGAAACTGGACAGTAAGGTTTAAATTAGTAGATGCACTGTAAAATTATGTGTTTACCGCACTGTCATGGAAAATCAACTGGGATTCTTGCTGAAGCTGCTATTATTTTCGACTTTGCTCTCAGTATTAATTAAATATGCTGCTCCGTTTTTATGGATTCCCGCAACGGTGGCAAATGTGTTAATTATGATTTTATCACCAACTATGATTATGGCGATCGCTCTACTGTGGCGAATACCAAGACAAAAGCAAAATTAACAGAAAAAATATAGTCCGTGTTGCTAAAATCAGCTAACCTAACTGCATTGTCATCAAAAGGCATTTTACCAAGCTGGGAGTCTTGCTTGTGAATCTTGGTCAATGGATAGGCTTAATTGCCTTAGTTATATCTTTATATGTATTGTGGCAACTTCGTGACGTTCTGCTACTAATATTTGCGGCGGTTGTTTTAGCGACGACTTTAAATCGTCTCGCCCGGCGCTTTCAAAGTTTAGGAATAAAACGAGGATTATCAGTTTTATTAGCTGTAGGGATTTTCTTTGCAGGTGTTGTCTGTTTTTTCTGGTTAATCGTACCACCTTTTATCCAGCAATTTCATGAACTCACTTATCGAGTTCCCCAAGGATTTGGACGTTTTAATAGTTGGATTGATGTCCAAAGAAGTCATATTCCTGAACAATTATTGCCTTATATACCGGATCTTAATAGTTTAATTGAACAAGCTCAACCACTATTTAATCGCCTATTAGGTAACTCTTTTGCTTTTGTTTCTGGATCTTTAGAAGTTGTTCTCAAAATTCTATTAGTCCTGGTGTTAACAGGAATGTTTTTAGTTAATCCTGATGCTTATCAAAAAGTATTTATTCGCATATTTCCCTCCTTTTATCGGCGGCGGGTAGGGGGGATTGTACAGGAATGTGAAGTTTCTTTAGGAGGATGGGTGACTGGTGCTTCTATTGGTGTTTTGGTGGTAGGGCTGATGAGTTTGGTGGGTTTATCAATTTTAGGAGTGAAGGCTGCACTAGCTTTGGGCGTGTTAGCGGGATTTATGAATTTAATTCCTAATTTGGGTCCAACTATGAGTGTAGTCCCAGCAATGGCGATCGCTCTTTTAGATAATCCCTGGAAAGCTGTTGCTGTGTTTATTCTCTACTTTTTTATTCAACAGGCTGAGAGTAATTTCATCACGCCTGTAGTTATGGCACATCAAGTATCTTTACTACCAGCCGTGACTTTAATTTCTCAGTTATTTTTTGTGACATTTTTTGGATTTTTAGGATTATTTTTAGCACTTCCTCTGACGGTTGTTGCCAAAATTTGGGTACAAGAAGTATTAATTAAAGATGTTTTAGATCAATGGAATAATGATCAAGAAGATCATACGGAATTAGTGATTGTTGAGGAATATTCCGATATCAATGATCAGGTGTAGGAGTGTAGAGGAGAAATTTTCTTTTTTTTTGCTTTGATTAAGTAGGTTGGCGTAATTCATTTCTGACTGGGCGCACGCCCTGCGCCCCTACCTCGGTGACTTCTGCAATATCAACCAAAACCAGGAATTAACCGCTTTAAGGCGCGACCAGCGACATCACTATAACGTAATTCTCCACAGAGGATTTTACCCATGATTTGAGCGCCAGAGGGACGTTTAACACCAACTCTATAACCAATACCGGGGAAGCGATAAAATGCCCCTGCTAGTTTTTGCGCCCAAGCCATATCATTTCCCCATTGTTCGTTAATGGCATCGGTATAGTTTTCTAGGGCGTTAATATCACCATTTAAAGCATCGTGAATAAATCCTGCGGCAAGAACGGCGCTAAAAATCGAGGGACGAATACCTTCGGCGGTAAAGGGATCAACTAGACAGGCTGCTTCTCCAGCTAAAACTGCATTTTGGGTATGGAGTTTTTGGTTTCCATCCCAAATACATAGAGGATGACCGTATTGTTTACTAGTTTTGATATCTAAATTAAAAGATTTGGCATATTCATCTAAAATTTTCTTAAAGTCTTGGGGTTCGCCACCCATAAAAGTGCCGACTCCGATAGAATGACAGTCAGTTTTGGGGAAGTTCCAGATATAGCCGTTTTTGACCAAGCCAAACTCAAAGTGAATTGTGGTTTTTTTCTCGACAATTGCCGGAATTTCTGCTTCTAATGCCCCGGCTAATCGGCGTTTACGGTCTTTAAACCCTAGCCATTTAGCCATGAGACCTTTTGCACCATCAGCAGCGATGAGATAACGACCAGTGACTATGCCTGTGGCTGTGGTAACTTGCCAAGCATCGGTTTTAAATTCTATTCCTCTAACTTCTGTTTTGTCTCGTAGTTCAGCCCCTTGATTTTGAGCTTGTTGGATCAGGAAATGATCAAAAATATCCCGCCGCACCATCCAAACGGGTTCTTTGGTGTCAATTTTTGCTTCTACAGGATCGCCCAATTCCCAGGTAAAGCGCAAAGAGTCAGCTTTGGTAGAGATAGCAGGGCTAAAGTCAAAGTCGAACCATTGAGCTACGCTAGGTGACACGCCACCGCCACAGGGCTTATATCTGGGTAGGGATTCTTTTTCTAAGACTAAGACTGAGCGTCCTTTTTTGGCTAGATGATATGCTGCTGTTCCCCCCGCAGGTCCGGCACCGACAATTATACAATCGTACATAATGACTAATTTTTTGCGTTCTATTTTAACTTAGTTGATTTTTCAGTAGACATCTCCAGAAAAGAATGTAGAGCCGAGAATCCCTACCCATGGAACGTCTCTACAAGGGTTCTAGGATACGCATATTTAATTTCTGGAGATGTCCAGTATATATAAGGGGTGATGATTTTTTTATTAATTTTTAGTAAATGGAGTTTGGTGATTGGTGATTGGTGATTGGTAAAATTCTTACCTGTCACCTGTCACCTGTCACCTGTCACCTATCACCTGTCACCTTACACAGTGGTGATCTCTTTTTCCTTTTCTACAAACAAGTGGTCTATTTTTTCTGTGTGCTTGTTGGTCAGTCTTTGGAGTTTGTCTTGCTGATCTCGTGATTCATCTTCGGAGATTTCCGCACTTTTTTCCTGTTTGCGAATGGACTCGATAGCATCCCGGCGGATATTGCGAATTGCTACACGACCTTCTTCAGCATACTTGGACGCAAGCTTAACAAATTCTTTCCGGCGATCGCTGGTTAGTGGGGGAATATTCAACCGAATCACAACACCGTCGTTACTGGGAGTTAAGCCCACGTCCGACAGAGAAATAGCTTTTTCAATGATATTTAAGCTGCCCTTATCGTAGGGCTGAATCAGGATGGTTGAAGAGTCTGGCGTGGTAATGTTTGCCAGAGATTTCAAGGATGTTGGTGTACCGTAATACTCCACTTGGACTTTATCTAATAAACTCGAATTGGCGCGACCAGTACGAATTGTATTAAAAGCTCGTTGAGTAGACTCAACGGTTTTTTGCATCGTACTTTCAGCTTCAGCTAATTTCACAAGAACCTCCCACAAGAGTGCCAATAGATTCTCCCATGACTGCCCGGTGGATGTTACCTCGCACCGTGAGGTCAAATACTAAAATGGGGAGATTATTTTCTTTACATAGAGCAATTGCGGTACTATCCATAACTCGCAAATCTTTAGCCAATACGTGGGCGTAGGTAAGGGTGGTAAAACGCTTGGCATCAGGATAAAGTTTGGGGTCAGCATCGTAAATGCCGTCTACTTTAGTAGCTTTGAAAATCACTTCTGCTTCAATTTCTGCCGCTCTTAATGCCGCAGTAGTATCTGTAGTAAAGAAGGGATTCCCTGAACCTGCGCCAAAAATTACCACCCGTCCTTTTTCAAGATGACGAATGGCACGACGGCGAATATATGGTTCTGCTAATTCTTGCATAGCGATCGCAGTTTGCACCCTTGTCTGAATTCCCATCCGTTCTAGAGAATCTTGCAAGGTCATGGCATTCATTACCGTGGCAATCATCCCGATATAGTCAGCGGTTGCCCGATCCATACCTGCTGATGCTGCTTTAATGCCTCGAAAAATATTGCCACCACCAACCACGATAGCCACCTGCACACCAGTAGCTATCACCTCTCCTATTTCCTTGGCTATTTCCTCGACCACTTCTGGGTCAATGCCATAGCCTAAGTTGCCCATTAAGGCTTCACCGCTCAGTTTAAGTAAAACCCGTCGGTAATTCGTTCCCATGAAGTTCCGCTTTATCAAAAAAGTTGCAATTGCCTCCAATTTAAGATAGCAGTAGAGTGACTATCTGTGTCTATTTAGGGCTGGCTGAAAAAGTTATCTGTGAGGAGAGAGCGGGGGCAGGGGGCAGGGAGTAGGTATTTTTAAAAGTTCAAATCAGCCCCTACCTTCCGGCTAAAGAACCAACCACAGATACTAATTGATCCGGTTCTATTGGTTTGGCAATATGGATTTGAAATCCTGCTGCCAAAGCGGCTGTTTCCTCCGCTTCTCCGGTATAAGCAGTCAGGGCAACAGCGGGAATCTGCCCACCTGCTTCGGGACTTAGCTCCCGAATCTGACGAATTAGCATATAACCATCTTCTTCTGGTAGACCAATATCAGATACGAGTACGTCGTAGCCACCAGGATTATTCCTGAATATTGATAAAGTCTCCCTTACAGATCCAGTATCTGTGACTTCAGCACCGTATTCCTCCAAGACTATTCGGAATAATTGGCGGATATCTGGTTCATCATCTACAATTAGCACCCGCACACTGGCTAAAGATGGGGGGGTGGGGGAGGTG
>NZ_JADEWA010000631.1:0-2328 GCF_015207865.1 Dolichospermum sp. LEGE 00246 | reverse complement strand
TTGGTTTCCAGATTCCAATCAAAAATCTGGTTTCAATTTTAATATCCACAGCGGTTAAAACCGCTCGTGTCGTTTCCCTCTCAGGTCTAAAGACGCTGAGTTTCCCACTTACCGGGTGTTCTTATGAATGCTTACAAGACTTATATCACCATTGAAGACCCGAAGCAGGTAGTTTTATCTGATTTACCTTTTCAAGTTGGACAGCGTGTGGAGATTATTGTTTTAGCTGAAGATAACCCGCAGGTTACAATTAGTAATAAGTTGCGGAATTTATTTGATAAAACTCAGGCTATTCCTGGTGTGGAAGAGGTTACAGAGGAGGATATAGCCGCAGAAATTGAAGCTTATCGGCGTGGGGAATGAAAGTTATTATTGATACTAATGTTTTAGTTTCTGCTGTTCTCAAGGGGAGAGAACCAAGGGATGTTATTCAATTTGTTGTGGATAGTCCTAATTGTGATTGGGTTGTTTCTGAGGAGATTTTAGCAGAGTATCAGGATGTGTTAAGTCGGAAGAAGTTTAAGTTGACAGATGAAGTCAGAAAAGAATGGTTAGATATTATAGATTTGGTGACTACATTAGTTGATGTTCAGGTAACTATAGATTTTGCTAGAGATAGAAAGGATGAAAAGTTTTTAGCTTGTGCTATCGCAGCAGAGGCGGATTTTTTAATTACTGGAGATGCTGATTTTAATCAAGCACAGAATTTAGTGAATACTACTATTGTTTCTGTGTCTATGTTTAAGCGGTTGGTTTGTGATTTTAGGGAATAATCAAGCTATTAGAAAGATACATAAAAAATTTAACCCTCTGCAAAACCAGTAAACTGCCTAATATGAGGCGCTCTAAAACCTAACACAATATCTGTTTTCGGTACTCCTAACTCTACTAATTGATTAGGAATTCCTTCTTCTGTAAAATCGCGCTGAATCCAAATTTTTCCATCTTTAATATCTACATGAATCATTGTACCATAGGTTCTATTTTCACCTTCCCAACCTATATGAACTACTAGATAGCGATTTCTTTGAATATCAAAGATTACCTCGATTTCTGTTCCTTCAGAGCAATGACCGTCTGTATGTGTTGCTAACACTTGTTGTACTAATTTAGGGTAATCTAATTTTTCCATAACATTGGGAACTGGTTTAATTTCTGCGATCGCTTTACCTGCTTCAATGATAATAATACTTTCTCCTGCTGCTACTTGGTGAAGATAGCTAGTGAGGTTTTTTTGGATTTCATCAATGGTTATGGTTAACATGAGATGATTGTTTAGGAATGTTTCTAGTATATCAAGAAGTTATGAATATTTTTATCTCACGCAAAGACGCAAAGACGCAAAGGAAGAATTGCAAGATTTTAAGTAATTGCAAATTCAGTATATTGTCTGATATCGGCTGGTTGGAAGGCTAAAACAATTTGATTTTTAGGAATACCAGCGTTAACAAGTTCGTTGGCTATACCGTATTCTGTTCCGTCTCTTTGAATCCAGATTTTATCGTTGATTATGTCTATATGAATTAAGCAACCATGCACTCGTTGATTATTTTCCCAGCCTAATGTTAGTAGTAGGTAATGGTTGGCTGTTTGGTCTATGATTAGTTGTCTTTCTAGTTCACCGTAAGCGTAGGGAAGTTGGGAATATTCGGTTAAGATTGTTTGGATGATTTGGCGATATTTATCTAAGGTATCCATTGCAGTATAATCTCTTGTTTGGAGTCGAAGACAAGTAAACAAAGGCGTTGATTTTCTAATAATATTTTACCAACTGGTTCTTGAAATAGTTCTGAGTAGGTTTCTTGACGAATAGCGAGATATAAGCGGCGTTCAGGTTCTAAGCGTCAGAGAATGTCGTAATATAAGATATATTCCCCTAAAGCGTTTTCTAGGTCTGTGACTGGAGAAGCACCTATAAAGCTTTTAATTTCGACTGCTATTTTCTGTCCAGTTTTTTCGGCGGCTATGAGTTTTTCTGCACCTAAGTCTATATATAAATCTCTTATACCCCATTTGAGAACAAATGGATCTTTGGTGATTTGCCAATTATCTTTTTCTAGGGCATTTCTAACGGTATTATGGTAAATGTCTTTAGCTGGCATAGGGATAAATTTATACTACAATATATAGTATATTAATTTGGGTATTTACAAACAGCCCTGGCGATTAGAAATCGCGGCTATACAAACAAAGTCCACCTGCGTGGACTAAAAACAAAATTTTTGAACCCGCGAAGGCGGGTTTTGTTTGTGTAGATGCGAATTATATTCGCCGGGTATTTAAACATTTTTTATTTCACCCAAGATGCGAAACTTATTGACTTTAAAT